>DASXVE010000011.1 GCA_036504445.1 Candidatus Aquicultor sp. | reverse complement strand
CAGCTATAGGCGAAGACCAATCTCCTTTTCAGGGTCTTAAAGCCCCAGAACAATATCCAGCCTATAGCCTATCTACTCCAGGTTGTACTACTATATATTCCCTGGAGCGGTCAGCGACTACCTCTTTCATAGCATCTCCTTAAGGATATATGCCCCTGATCATAATAGGTTATGTTCGTTTGCTAACGGCCGTTTTGCGAAGCTTGGTATTGAGCTTTAGCATGAAGGAATTCGTCGTAGGTTGCGGCAAATGTATGGCGGCCGCTGTTATCCGGCGCCAGCACATAGTACAGGTACTGGGTTTGGCCCGGTGTTAATGCGGCTTCAATTGATGACGCGCTCGGATTGCAAATCGGCCCCGGTGGTAAGCCCTGGTGTAAGTATGTGTTATATGGCGACTCCACTTTCAGATCGTCATAGGTGAGCTTGTCCTTCCATTCCGGCAGCGCATATTGCACCGTTGCGTCAATTTGCAACAGCATATTCTTGGCGAGGCGATTATAAATGACGGAGGCGACAAGCGGTTTCTCGTCGTTTACGCGTGTCTCGCGCTCGATGAGCGAGGCGATAACTAGAATCTCATACGGTGTTCTGCCGAGACTTTGGGTTTGTTCCCAATCCAAGCTCTCGGTCTCTTTTTGAAACTGTGCAAGCTGCATATTTAGAAACTTCTCCGCCGTAATGTCGTCGGGCACTTTATACGTTTGCGGATAGAGATACCCTTCGAGGTTTTTTGTCGGCGCACCGTTATTCTGCAAAAACGGGTATTCTACGGCTACCCGGCCATCGGTAACCAGGCTCAAGTAAGAAGCTGCGTCAATTTTGGTCTGGCTTGAGACACGCTCGGTAATCTGCTTGGACGTCCAACCCTCGGGTATGGTGAGGTCGATATATTTAATCGGCGGGCCCGCGGTAAGCGCTTTAATTGCAGCATTGTAATCCATGCCGGTTTTCATGTTATAGGTGCCCGGTTGGAAATTAGCGCCGACCCCTTTTTTCTTTACTTCATAGCGGAAGATAAACGCGCTCTTGATAACCTTATTTTGCTCCAGCACATCAGCGATTTGCGCAGCCGTCATGCCTTTTTCAACCTGGATTTTAACCGGAACCTGCGGTTCATTTGAGGTTTTACTGAAGCCTTGCCACGTTAGATAGCCCGCGGCGCCGACAATGCCTATTATCACTAGGAGGGATATCGTCGCGATAATCTTTTTTAGAATGCCTGCCTTAGCGGTATGTTTACCTGGAGTAATCGTGCATCATCCTCTGCTGTTTTTCAGATCTAAAAACCCCTGCAGCATTACGGCCGCAGCTACTTTATCAATTATTTCTTTGCGGCGCCCTCGCTTAACATTCGACTCCTTAAGGGCGCGCTCGGCATACGATGTCGTAAGGCGTTCGTCCCACGTGGCAACAGGTACTGAGAGCGTCTTTTTAAGCTCTTCGACAAAATCGAGTACTTCGCGGGCTTGCGGGCCGATCTCTCCGGACAGTGATATCGGGAGCCCGACCACGACCTCGTCCACACCATACTCGTTAACCAGTTCCGATATCTTTCTTATATCGGAACTGTCTCTGCTTTTGTCTATTACTTGTAACGGTTGCGCCATAAACCCTGAAGGGTCGGATATCGCTACCCCAATCCGGCGCGAACCGTAATCTAAACCGAGCAAACGCATAGATACTAACCGTTATGCTTGTTGAGCGCTTAGCATGGCCTGTACTTCCAGCCATGCTTCCTCAAGCGCCTGCGGAACACCTGCAGGGTTCTTGCCGCCGGCCTGCGCCATATCGGACCTTCCGCCTCCGCCACCGCCGACAAAAGGCGCTACCTTTTTAATAAGGTCGCCCGCCTTGAATCCTGCCTTTACCATGTCCGGCGTTGCCGCCGCTATCAACATTACCTTATCATCAGCTATGCTCGCAAGGAATAATATGGCAGATTTCGCCTTCTCACGCAGCATATCCGCATACGAGCGCAAGCTATCCATATCGGCGGCTTCCACCTGCTCGATAATTACTCTTGCGCCGTCGAGCCGACGCGCCTCTGCGATCAGTTCGTCTATTTTTCCCTTAGCTTGATTCTTTTTAAACGAATCGAGCTCTTGTGCCTGCTGCTTTACCGTTTGCAATAAACTCTGAATCTTGTTAGTGAGCTGTCCGGCATCGACCTTTAGCACGTTGGCGGCGTTCTGTAGTTCATCTTCTTCCGCATAAATAAGCTTCAGCGCCGTTCCGTTTGTAACGCCCTCAATACGGCGAGTATTCGCACCTATACTACCTTCGCTTGTTATCTTAAACAGGCCGATTTCATTTGTGTTGGAAACATGCGTTCCACCACAGAGTTCCTTGCTGAAATTACCAACCTCGACCAGGCGCACAAATTCGCCGTATTTTTGATCGAAGAGCGCCGTCGCTCCGGTTTCCCGCGCAAACTCGTATGATGTTACGAACGAGCGCACCGGATTGCTTTCGAATATCTTTCCGTTGACCAGCTCTTCGACTTTTCGCATTTGCTCGCGTGTCGTACCGGCAAAATGCGAAAAGTCGAAACGGAAACGCTCCGGCTCGACAAGTGAACCCGCCTGTTTTACATGCTCGCCGAGGACTCTCCTGAGCGCCCACTGCAGAATGTGTGTGGTCGTATGGTTGCGGCGAATCGCTTGACGCCGGGCCGAATCGACAACAGCGCGCGCGTTTTGTTCGATTGAGATGTTGCCCGAGGTCACCTTTCCGATGTGAATGACAACGCCTTCTATCGGCTCTTGCGTATCGGTCACGGTAACTTTACCGGTATCGGTTTCAATAACTCCCATGTCGCCAACCTGGCCGCCTTTTTCCGAATAGAACGGCGTCCGCTTAAGAAATACCTCGACCTCATCGCCTTCCCGGGCATCTGTGGCCACCGCGTTTTTCCTTACGATGGCTTTAATAGTTGCTTGAGCGTCGTCGGTTTCATATCCTAAAAACTCAGAGGCGCCGAATTCTTCTTTAAGCTCGTTATATACATCAGCGTTTTTCAGCTCACGCTCTCCCGCCCAAGATGCTCGCGCGCGTTCTCTCTGTTCTTCCATAAGGTTGCGGAAGATATCTTCATCAACGCTGACACCCCTCGCACCTGCAATTTCGATAGTCAGCTCGAGAGGGAAGCCAAATGTGTCGTAAAGCCTGAACACGAAGTCACCGGCTAGGCTATGTTTCCCTTCACTTAAAACCTGCGAAATCGCTTGATCGAGGATGTTGAGCCCCTGCTTAAGCGTTTCCATAAAACGCTTCTCTTCATGCTCGGCGATTCTATGAATAAAGGCCGCGTTATCGGTGAGCTCGGGATATGCAACGCTCATCGTATCAATCACGCTATCGATCATCTGCCTTATAAAGGCATGTTCGACGCCGAGGAGCTTTGCATGAAGCACAGCGCGCCTCAATAAGCGTCTCAGAACATAGCCACGTCCTTCATTTGCCGGCAATACGCCGTCGTTAATGAGGAAGGTAACCGCCCTACTATGGTCGGCGACAATTTTAATCGATACATCGCGGGCAGGATCTTCGCCATAGTTCACGCCGGCGATTGTCGCTATCTTTTGAACCATCGGGTACAGCACGTCTGTCTCGAAATTTGAGCTAACGTTTTGCAGAACGCGAGCGATGCGCTCAAGACCCGCCCCGGTGTCGATGTTTTTCTTGGGCAGCGGTGTAAGCTCACCGTGTTCATCCCGGTTATACTGCATGAATACGAGGTTCCATAGTTCGAGGTAACGATCGCAATCACAGCCGACCGTGCATGCAGGACGGCCGCAGCCGGCGTCAGGGCCGAGATCGTACATAATCTCAGAGCTCGGTCCGCATGGGCCGGTCGCTCCAGCCGACCAGAAGTTGTCCTCGCCCATTCTGAATATTCTATCTTCCGAGAGGCCGATCATATCGCGCCACAAGTTAAATGCTTCATCATCGTCTACGTAAACGGTAGCGTAGAGTTTATCAACGGGCAGCTTGAGGTGTTCGGTAACAAATTCCCACGCCCAGGCTATAGCTTCTTTCTTGAAGTAATCGCCGAACGAGAAGTTGCCCAGCATCTCAAAGAATGTAAGGTGCCTGGCGGTTCTGCCGACGTTTTCTATGTCGGATGTCCGCAGGCATTTTTGCACAGTCGTCGCTCTCTTAAAATCTACTTTAACTTCGCCTAAGAATATCGGCTTGAATTGCACCATCCCGGCTGCAGTTAGAAGCAGCGTCGGGTCATCCGGCACGAGCGATGAGCTCGGCACAACCTTGCACCCCTTAGCCTCGAAGAATGATAACCATAATGCTCTTATATCGTTAGATCTCATTTCACTTCCCCTCAACGTTCAATCGTCGGCTGTAATTCTTGAATATCCGGCCCGCCCGGCCTGCTTTCGCTCTCTCGCTCCCTAAAATGAAGGTAGAGCGCCTTGCATACAGCCGCGATCGGTATAGCAATGAGCATCCCTATAAATCCTAAAATAGAACCCCCTGCCAACAATGCGAAGATAACCAACGCGGGATGCAAGTTCACCTGCTGGCTCATAATACGGGGCGATATTAATATACTATCGACTTGCTGCACAATTACAAGTGCGGCTATTACTATCAGCGCTAGCTTCCAAGACGTACCAAGTGCAATTATAACCGCTAAAGCCCCTCCGATAACAGGGCCTAGATACGGGATAATATTAAACAGGCCGATTAGGAAGCCGAGTAATATGGCGTAATCAACGCCGAGGACGGAGAGCGTGATGCCCGACAAGACGCCGACGCTCAAAGCTACGAGCGCCTGGCCTTTAAGAAAACCACCGACAATTAGATCGATCTTTTTTACGATATGCATGCCTTCAATGCGGTAGGGTGCGGGAATCATATCGCGAAGCGTCTGTTTGATTCTGTTGGTGTCTTTAAGAATATAAAAAGCGATGATCGGCGCCAAAACAAAATTCGCAAGGCTGCCGAAAAAGGTTGCCGTGACCGACGGTACGGAGAGTGCCGCTTTTTGCAGAAACGTTTGAAACGACTTCGAAAAACCGTTAAGAAAGTTAGTGGCTTGGTCGCCCTGCAGATATGGATGCTGCTTAATAAAATCGTTTAGATAGCCGTTAACGACCGTTAGATACTCGGGAAAGCGCTTTATAAAGCCGTTGCTCTCTTTAAAGAGGATCGGCCCGACATACATCGAGAGTAAGATGAGCACCAGCAGCAAGCCCAGGTAGGAGAGGATGAGTGAAAGCGTTCTCGGTAGGCCCTTCTTTTCGAGTAAATCAACGCCGGGACGAAGGATGTAGACAAACACAAGAGCATAGATAAAAGGCATTAAAACCGTGTGGATACTGTAAATCAAGCCCAGCACAACACTTACGAGGGTGATTATACCAAGCCACGACCACGCGATTATGCCCAGAGCCTTTATTCGCTCTAAGCGATCTTCCTTCGTCAAGCTTTATGCCTCCCGGTCTTGCAGCATCCTATCTCGAAGAACTTCCAAGGTACGCCTAAGCAACCTTGAAACGTGCATTTGCGATATGCCCAGCTGCTGCGCTATCTCGGTCTGCGTCAGCCCGCGGAAGAACCTCAAGTAAAGGATACGTTGCTCCTGCTTGCTGAGTTTCGAAAGCGCCTCGGCAAGACATGTCCTGTCTTCGATGCCAGTAAGCTCTTTATCGTCTTCACCAATATACTCTAAAAGTGAGAAACTATCATCAGAATCAGACGATAAATCCCGGTCGAGCGAGACAAAACTGTATGCCTCACTTGTTTCCATTGCTTCGATAACTTGCTCTGATGTCACGCCGATATGCTCGGCAATCTCGTGTATCGTGGGCGCTCGTTTTAAGTCTTGCGTGAGCGTATTCATGGCTTGCGTGACGAGAAGGTTAAGCTCTTGTAGGCGTCGCGGCACTTTAACCGCCCAACCTTTGTCTCTAAAGTAGCGCTTAATTTCGCCGACGATCGTCGGCGTCGCGTACGTGGTAAATTCAACCGCTCGCTCCACGTCAAAGCGGTCTATGGCCTTGATAAGGCCGATCGTACCTACCTGAATGAGATCTTCGATCGGCTCGCCCCGGTTCTTAAAACGCCTGGCGAGATACTCGACAAGGTTTATATACATGGCTACGAGTTCATCCCGAATTTCAGGCGATCTCGACTTCTTATATTCTTTAAATAGCTCGAGAGTTCTTCCTTTATCCCAAGCCAATGCTTTATTCTTTTTCTTACTTTTTTGTGAGCTCGGCAACGCGTAAGCCCCCCCAACCGGTTATTACTGGATGTTTTTAACCAGCGTAAGCTGGCGTTTGCTATCAGTTCTTTCCCATTCAACCTTATCCATAACAGAATGAAGAATGGAAAACCCGAACTTTTGCATAAGCTCTTCTTCTAGCGTGTCTATAGCCCCGAGGCCCGGCACGATGATCTCCATCCTGTCGGGGTAGACGGCAAATGTAACATTAAACTCTTGAATCTCAGGATCGTTGATGGCAAGCAAAAACGCCTCATCAAGGCCTATTTTTAAGTCTTCGAGGCCGTCAAAGCTAAAATCCATGCGCGTAGCTACACCTGCAATCGCGAGCCTAAGAAGCCGCGCATATTCTTTGCGCGCAGGCACACTCATCTGTACCTTATCAACCTGGTCAACTATGCCCATTTTCGCGTATCCCTTCATCAGAATAAATAATTACGCTGTCACCAGCGTTAGTTTTAAGGCAAATAATTTTGTACTTACGTAAACGCCAAACGGCAGGTCGATTCCGAAGTACGTTTACGCTTATGGATTAGGATAATCCGGCGATGTTTCGTGCTCGAGCCTGAATTCAGTCTCCCTAGCAGTCTCGCGACCGGCCTCTAAGGCGGCGCTAAAACGGTCAATCCACTTGTTTATATCCAAACCCAGTGAAGAATAAGCAGCTTTGAAGAAAGAAATCGCCTTTTCTCTCTTTTCAGGATTAAGCGCTAATGTGATTACAATGCTCGCTAGTGTCCCGAGCAGTGCTCCTATAATAAAACCTCTAACTCGTTTCATGTTCCCTCCGCTTGATACTCGTCGGCCGTATTCTTACCGGCCGACTATTTTACGAAGCGCCTCACGTGCACCCGCCGAGAGACTTGCCACCTTAATAAGCGGTGACGATATTACCTCGTTAACAACTCGCGTAACCGCGTTAACTTTGTCGCCGATATCGCGAATAGTACTAACTACCTCATCAACGCGACTGAGTTCGCGATCGGCTTGTTGGACGACGCCGTGAAGGTCGTATAGCAGCGGATCGAGCCTTTCGTTTAGATTTACGACAAGAACGTCGACGTTGCCCAACGCCTTCTCGGCTCTAACGAGAGTTTTCTTGAGCTGCACAAGAGCGGATATTGCGAACCAGAACACGATTAACAAAGCAACCGTGATAACGGCAAACAGGACCAGCGACGCTGCCATCTATCCCTCCTATTTTTTGAAATCATAACATAGGGATTTTTTTATTGCTATAAACAGAAGACCGGCCGGTCAGCTAGTAAAATATGCTGAACGGCCGGTCAAAAGCCAAAGAGCGCTTTCTATATGTTAACTTAGGTAACCGTCGGGACGGTTTTGCCTGCACGAGCCAAACTCGCAAAGGCGAAAATCGAGCGGACAAATCGAGCATTTTTGCTTACACATAACGAGAGTTGAGTTATCTGATACCGCAGCGCGACGAACGATCTTTGTTTCTATATACTGCCTGATATTTGATACGTGCACGGAACCCGAATGGTTGTTTTGCATATTATCACTGCTCCAATACAATCATCGATACTACAAAGACACTTACAAAAATCATTAGAGTGCCTGGCGGTTATATAAGGAGTGATCTAAAATGCTGCATTTAAACTAGGGTCAATGGTTCTAATACAATATTTATTGTAGCCAAGCGCTTGAATAATCGTTACTTGCAGTCTTTGTTAATATCGGCCGCTGAGAGCGTTACTTAAGGGGATTTTAGATGAGGGTGGCGTTTGAGTGCCGTTTAGCTGGGCTTCTGAACTGCCCGAATCCTTTTTCCATGCTTCATCAAGTCGCTCCATGCCCATATCATGCGCTTTCTAAAAGCGTGCAAATAAATGAAATTATACAGTTAAACTACGGAATAGCTAAGCAAATAAAACGCCATTTAGAATGCGACACTTCTAGTAAAAGCAATTAGCAGAATGGCGATAGGAAAGTAAAGGGAAATACAAAATGCCAGGTCAATAACCTGGCATTTCTAAAACATAATTCAATATTACCTAATATTAGTACATGAAAAAGCCCCGCCTTGCCGTCTTGCGAACTTACATATTGAAGCCCGCTCCCCGCAGGTGGGTGATCGCCTACCTGCTTAACGAGTCCCTAATCGAGAGGGCTTTCGCGCCGCAGGTGAGAGTAGATCTCCCAACGTCATAGTGTTGGCTCAAATATACACTACGCGCCTCGAACAAGGCAGAGCTTTTAACTCTGTTTTCTAGCCTCATTGTACCACACTGGTTCTAGACCATGTCAATAACAAACCGGTGCTAGCTTAACTTTATATGCACCTCGCGTAACTGCTGGTCAACTACTGTATCAGGCGCACCGGTCATCAGGCATGAGCCGGTTTGCGTCTTTGGAAACGCTATTACCTCTCGAATCGTTTTCTTCTGCAGCAGAATCGCTACTAACCTATCCAAGCCGATTGCTAATCCACCATGCGGTGGAGCGCCGTATTCGAAGGCTTCAAGCAGGAACCCGAACTTTTCGCGCGCTTCTTCCTCCCCTATCCCGATCAGCTTAAAGATTTTCTCCTGTAAGTCTTGATCGTAGATACGTAGGCTTCCACCGCCGACTTCCGTACCGTTGATGACGATATCATATGCGTATGCCTTCACCTTTAAGGGCTCGGCATCAAGAAGCGGCAAATCTTCGTCGCGAGGGCGCGTAAACGGATGGTGGTTCGGCGTCAGGTCCTGGTTTGTCTCGTCCCAATCAAACAGCGGGCAATCGACAAGCCACATAAACTTAAATATGCCCGGCTCTATCAGGCCGAGTTCTTCAGCAAGCTTCAAGCGCAACGCGCCAAGAACCTCTGAAGCTTTTCTCGGTTCGTCTGCCACAAAGAGCAACATATCGCCCGGTTGTCCTTTAAGATGCGTAATAATGGCCTCAAGCTGGTCTTCCCTGAAGAATTTGGCTATCGGCGAGCGGATGCTGCCTTCCGGCTCAAGGGCGATCCATGCCAGGCCTTTTGCGCCCTGCTCTACGGCAAACGCATTAAGCGCATCTATCTGGCTGCGCGAATAGGTAGCGATTCCGGGAGCCGCGATAGCTCGTACCGCTCCGCCGTTCTTTACCGTATCGGCGAAAACTTTAAAGCCTACATCCGCCGTGATATCGCTTACATCCTCGATCTCCATACCGAAGCGCAGGTCGGGTTTATCCGAGCCGTAACGAGCGATTGCTTCTGCGAACGGCATCCGTATTATAGGCGTTTGTACCTCGACACCGATTATGTCGAAAACGTCCTTCAGAAGCCCTTCTACGAGCGTTAAAATGCCTTCCTCGTTCATGAACGAGACTTCCATATCGATCTGCGTATGCTCGGGCTGCCGGTCGGCGCGAAGGTCTTCGTCCCGAAATGCGCGTGCGAGTTGATAGTAGCGCTCAAACCCCGATACCATCAGCACTTGTTTAAAGAGCTGCGGCGATTGCGGAAGCGCGTAGAAGTGATGCGGTTGTAACCTGCTCGGCACGATAAAGTCACGTGCGCCTTCAGGTGTGCTTTTTTGCAGCATCGGCGTCTCTATCTCGACAAAACCGTTTTCATCGAGATATTCCCGGGCACGTTTTGCCACTTCATGGCGCATCATAATGTTATGCTGCATCTCCTGCCTGCGCAGATCGACGTAGCGATAGCGAAGGCGCAGGCTCTCATCGGACGGTGCGCCGTCTATCTCAAACGGAGGTGTCTTTGATTTGTTGAAGATTTCAATGCTCTCGGCCTCAACTTCAACCTCTCCTGTCGGCAGGTTAGGGTTGATCGTGCCTTCCGGTCGCGGTATCACGCGCCCGGTGATATAGAGAACATATTCGTCCCTTACTCTTTGAGCTGTTTCAAACGCTTCTACGCGAGCCGGGTCAACGGTTATCTGGACGATACCGCTACGGTCGCGCAAATCCAAGAAGATCAGACCTCCGTGGTCGCGGCGTGTGTTGACCCAGCCGGTCAGCACAACTTCGTCCCCGATATTTTCCTTCCTTAGCGAACCGCACGAGTGTGAGCGCATCGCATATTTTGCCAATACATCTTCGTGTGCAACTTTATCCATTCACATCGCTCCATCTATCATTAGACTTAAATATTTACGTAGTTAGATTTTAAAAACTCGCCTTATAATTCCGTTCGTGCTTGCTTCTTTACAGTAACGAGCTCAATAACTTTGTCGACCAGGTCGCTAAGTTTAACCTCATACTGTTCACTCGCATGCATGTCTTTAATAATAACCTGCCCGCTTTCCAGCTCGGCCGAACCAAGAAATATCGTGTATTTGAAGTCGCGCTTATTTGCGTATTTAAGCTGCGCTTTAAGGCTGCGCCCCATATAATCCATATCGGTGCGAATCCGTTCGCCCCGCAACTTATAAAGAAGGTTGATCGCCGCCGGTCTAGCCGCATCATCGGCGAGCGCGATGAATACGTCCATGCTGTCCTCAAGCGACGCAAATACGCCCTCTTTCTCAACGGCAAGTGCGAGACGTTCTAAACCTATCGCAAAACCGATACCCGGTGTGGGAGGACCGCCGAATTCCTCGACAAGCTTATTATAGCGACCGCCGCCGCCGATGGCGTTCTGAGCGCCGAGAAGCGGGCTTACAACCTCGAACGTCGTTCGCGTATAGTAGTCGAGGCCGCGCACGAGCTCCGGCTTAACGATATATCCTATGCCCTGCATATCAAGGTACTGCCGGACGGCGTAGAAGTGATTCTTGCAGTCGCAGCAAAGGTGATCTATAAGCTTTGGAGCCCCGGCCATCACCTTCTGGCAGCTTTCATCTTTGCAGTCGAATAAACGTAAAGGGTTGAGCTCGATTCGTTTCTGGCAATCTTTGCAGAGCTCTTCACTGTGTTCTTCCGCATATTTCTTGAGCATTTGTAAGTATTGCGGTTTATCATTGTCGCAGCCCATACTGTTGATATAAAGCGTGAGCTCCTTCAAACCGACGGCTTTAAAATAATTGATCATAAGGAGGATCGTATCCGCATCGATGCCGGGGTCATCGGAGCCGATTACTTCAACGCCCAGCTGCCAGAACTGGCGAAACCTGCCGGCTTGCGGCCGTTCGTAGCGAAACATCGGGCCTATATAGAACAGTTTAACCGGTTGCGGCCACTGGTTCATGTTGTGCTCGACGTAGGCTCGTATAACAGGCGCCGTACCCTCAGGTCGCAACGTGAGGCTTCTGCCGCCTTTATCGGTAAATGTATACATCTCTTTTTGCACGATATCCGTTGACGTTCCGATACCGCGCTGGAAAACCTCGGTATGCTCGAACACCGGTGTCTTTATGCGCTCATATCCGTAGATCTTAAATAGACCCACCGCTATTTTTTCAAGATAATGCCACTTCTTTGCCACCTCGGGCAGAATATCGCTTGTTCCTTTTGGTGCCCTGAACTGCAAAATTACTTCCTCCTCAAGAAGACGCGTTAGCGTCGGTGTGTATCCAATAGACGAACATCATACCATTATACTATATAGTCCCAGGTCACGCCTATAAGTCTTGCAAGTAAGGGTTATGACGGCGCTCAACGCCGATAGTAGTCGCCGGCCCGTGTCCCGGATACACGGTTACTTGATCCGGAAGCGTCAATACTTTCGTTTTAACAGCGTGCAAAAGCGCATCGAGCGAGCCGCCGGCAAAATCAGTACGCCCGATCGAGCCATAGAACAGCAAGTCACCGGTAAACAAAGCGTTCGCGATTCGAATTGAAATGCTGCCCGGCGTATGTCCCGGCGTAAGCAAAACGTGTGCTTCAATGTCACCGCACTTAATAACTTGGCCGTCCTCGAGTTCTATGTCGGGAGTAATGCTTTCTTCCTGTCTTTCGCCGACCCAGGACGATAAATTAAAGCCGGGCTGGTTAAGCGCTGCCGCATCGAGCTTGTGGACGGCAATTTGAGCGCCGGTTTTCTTCTTGAGTTCAACAGCAGCAGCAATATGGTCCCAGTGAGCGTGCGTCAAAATTATGTATTTGACGTCGAGGTTCACTGCTGCAATCGTATCCATTATCAAACCCGTGCTGCCGCCCGGATCAATTACAATGGTCTCTTTTGCGTGCTCAGACGCAAGAACATAGCAATTTGCCCCCAGATCGCCGACTACTAAGGTTTCCAAAAACATTTTATTCTCCCGTTTAATTAACTTTTGCCCGCATGATGCCGAAGCCACAATAAGACCCAAACTTACTATTCCTATCAGGACACCTGCAAATACACGATGCGTAGTATCGCCGCCTTATATCCGCGCTGGAAACACTTCTTACTGTCCAAAAGTATCGTAACGGGACCGTCGTTTACAAGGGTTACCGCCATATGCGCTCGGAATTCACCCTCTTTTGTCGGCACAATCGCGCCGAATGCTTCATAAGCCCGCTCGTATAGCAAACGTGCGCGCTCCGACGACGCCGCATCCGTTATAGTCGATATCGGCTCCAGCATCATCGCTTCCCACGGAGAGCAAAATTAAAAGCCCCTGCCCTGTCTCGGCAAGAACTCGTTCTCCGACCTCTACGCGTGCTCGTGAAACTCTTTGAATTACCGCTCTCATGCTAGTGTTTAGCTTGTTCCTCTTGCCATTTGGGAACAATTTTCTCTCGTTTGCCCTTATTAGGCTCTACCCTATACACATCGTATACGGCGGGAACCCTCTTAATATTTCCGATAATCGTATTGAGATGCGTCAGGTTGCCGATCTCGAATACGAACTTTAACAGCGCTACATGGTCTCTCGATGTCGCAACCGATGCGGTAAGAATATTAACGCTCGCGTCACCAAGGACCGTTGTCACATCACGCAGCAACTTGGGTCGATCCAGAGCTTCAACTTCGATCTCGACCTGGAAGGCGGCCGGCTGCTTCGTATCCCATGAGGTTTCGATAATCCTATCGGGAAACAGGTCTTTTAACTGCCGTGCGTTCAAACAATCGGTTCTGTGGACGGAAACGCCTCGTCCCCTGGTAACGAAGCCGATAATATTATCGTATGGCACCGGGTTACAGCAATGCGCCAGCCTGATGAGCATATCGTCGATGTCTTTAACCGTGACGCCGGTGTTGTTGCCACTTCGGCGCTGCTTTTGCGGTTTCTGTGCGATCTTTAGGTTAAGCTCTTCGAGGCCAAAATCATCTTCAGGCTTTTCTGCTTCTTTTTCCTTTGTATGAGCCTCGGCGATTCTAGAGGCGATCTGCTTGGCGGATGTTTTTCCCGCACCGATGCTCGAAAGTACGTCTTCCGCCGCTTTAAAGTTCAGCTCTTTGGCGATAGCATCCAGCGTGACCATCGTTGTATGCGACTTCAAACCGAGGTCGAGTTTGCGCAGTTCCTTTTGCAGCATTTCCCGGCCTGCGGCCTCGGTATCTTCACGGCTTTCTTTATTAAACCACTGTTTTATTTTGTTTCGCGCGCGCGACGTCTTGACGATTTTCAGCCAGTCCTGGCTCGGCCCGGCGGCCGTCTTTGAGGTCAGAACGGAAACAAAATCACCGGTATGCAATTTGTATTCGAGCGGCACGATCTGGTGATTTACCTTTGCGCCGATGCAGCGGTGCCCGACGTCGGTATGGATCGTGTAGGCAAAATCAAGCGGCGTCGAGCCCGCCGGCAGGTTGACGACATCGCCCTTCGGTGTGAAAACATATACTTCGTCTTCAAATAAATCGATTTTGAGCGACTCCATGAACTCGCGGGGGTCTTTGAGCTCACTTTGCCATTCGAGCATTTGCCTGAGCCAGCTCAAACGCTCATCGAATTTGCCATCCCTGCTGCCGCCCTCCTTATAACGCCAGTGCGCCGCTATACCGTATTCGGCGGTGCGGTGCATCTGCTTTGTTCGAATCTGGATTTCAAGCGGCTTGCCCATCGGCCCGATAACGGTTGTGTGAAGCGACTGATACATATTGAACTTAGGCATCGCGATGTAGTCCTTAAAGCGCCCTGGAATGGGCGTCCACATCGCGTGAATTGCGCCGAGTGCGCCGTAACAGTCTTTGATGGAGTCGACGGTAACGCGAAGCGCGAGAAGGTCGTATATCTCGTTGAATTCGCGTCCCTTTTTAACCATCTTCTCGTAAATACTATAGAAATGCTTAGGGCGCCCGCTGATTTCAGCTTCGATGATGAGTGATTTTAGTTCTTTTTTGAGCGCTGAAATTGTTGTTTTTAAGAATTCTTCGCGTTCAGAGCGGCGCTCGGCGACCATTTTTTGGATCTGCGCGTATTTCTTTGGCTCGAGTACTTGAAACGAGAGGTCTTCAAGCTCCCATTTTAATGACATAATGCCGAGCCGATGTGCGAGCGGCGCATAAATCTCGAGCGTTTCCTTCGCCTTTTTCACCTGTTTGGCATGGTCGAGATGACGAATCGTTCGCATATTATGCAGACGGTCGGCAAGCTTGATAATGATAACGCGGATATCTTTAGCCATCGCTATAAACATCTTGCGAAGGTTTTCGGCCTGCTCTTCCTCGCGGCTCTTAAACTCAATCTGGCCGAGCTTTGTAACGCCGTCTATGAGGGCGGCGACATCGGGGCCCACTTCCTTTTTTATCTCTTCTATCGAGATTTCGGTGTCCTCGACAACGTCGTGCAGCAACGCGGCAAGAATCGTGGTGGTATCCATCCCCAAGTCTGCTAGAATGTCCGCTACCTCTAGGGGATGAGATATAAAATCCTCCCCGGACATGCGGTACTGGTCGCTGTGAAATTTGCGCGCAAGCTTGTATGCGTTGCGGATAGCTTCAACATCAACATCGGGATTATATTTTTTGATCTTATTAATTAAGCTGCGAATTCTAACCATAGTTCACGTTCCTCATTAATTGATTCTATCAGATAATGTGACCTGGTACAGCCGATGTATTCGCCATAATTACATCAACTGATATTAAGGGTCTTACTCAGTGGATATGCACAAAATACACTCATTGCTTAGCAAGGCAAATATGGGCCGTTTATCGTAGGCTGTCCGATCAGTTTTGCTTATGATGAATATACTTATGCCAAAATTAAGCAATGGAGCTAGCCCTATTACGAGATATAGTCATATTATTCGGCTTAGCAATCATAATTCTTTACGCATCCCAACGTCTTGGGTTGCCTACGATTATCGGCTATATCGTTACCGGAATAGTAGCCGGACCTTATGGTCTTAAATTAATTGCAGCATCGCCTGAAGTAAGCATCCTTGCGGATATTGGGTTAGTATTGATGCTGTTCACGATAGGCATCGAATTTTCATTCAACAGCCTTCTTAAACTCAGGCGATCTGTGCTTCTCGGTGGGTCACTTCAAGTAGCATTGACGTTTTCCGCTGGTTTTCTTGTGGCGCGAGAGGTCGGGCTCGCCGTTAATAACGCAATCTTCATAGGTTTTCTTGTTTCGCTTAGCAGCACCGCGATTGTGCTCAAAGTACTGCAAGATCGGGCTGAGATCGATACGCCGCACGGTAAGACCAGCCTTGGTGTCCTTATATTCCAAGACATTATAGTCGTTCCCATGATGCTCGTAATTCCGTTATTGGCGGGTGCTACAACCAATCTTACTGCATCAATTACAAGCTTGCTGCTCAGAAGTATCGGCATCATTCTCTTTGTTATCATCAGCGCAAAATGGATAGTGCCTAATCTCCTGTACCAGATCGCGCGAACGCGTAGCCGCGAGATATTTTTAATTGCTATCGTTTTAATCTGCTTAGCATCCGCTTGGCTAACATCAAGCGCAGGCCTATCGCTCGCCCTCGGCGCGTTCCTAGCAGGGTTGATCATTTCAGAATCGGAGTATAGCCACCAAGCACTCGGGAACATATTCCCGTTCCGCGATATATTCTCAAGTTTTTTCTTTATTTCAATCGGAATGTTGTTAGATGTTGGTTTCCTCGTGAAGAATCCCCAAATTATTATAATTCTTACATTAGGGATTTTACTCTTGAAAGGCTTATTGGCGACTACTGCAAGCTCCCTTTCCGGTTTCCCGGCGCGGACAGCCATACTCGTCGGCATCGCTCTCTGTCAGGTCGGTGAGTTTTCTTTCGTTTTATCGGAGACCGGGCTTCGATACGGCCTACTTCCCGGTCGCTTATTCCAGCTATTCTTGGACATAACAATTCTAACTATGGTTGCAACACCTCTGCTCATTAAGGTCGGCCCACGATTTGCGGATACTATCGTAAAGCTTTCCCTGCCGGCGAAGCTGAAGTATGGTTGGTTTCCGGTAGAACACGCAACGGAAACCAAAGCAAAAGATCATATAATAATCGTAGGTTACGGTTTGAATGGACGGAACGTTGCACGCCGCGTCGGCTGCACACATCCCATACTTGATCGTCGAGATAAATCCGGGAACGGTGACGGCTGAGCAGCAAAAGGGAGAGCCGATTTATTACGGTGATGCCACGCAAGAAGAAGTCCTGATGCACCTGGATATCTTGGATGCTCGTGTTGCCGTGGTCGCGATTTCCGACCCGGCTGCTACGCGTAGAATCGTTGAACTTGCCCGGCGGCTTAACCCTGATGTCTATATTATTGTGAGAACCCGCTTCCTTCATGAAGTAGAATCGTTGTATCAGTTGGGTGCGAATGAAGTTATTCCTGAAGAATATGAAATATTGAGGGGCCGACTTAAAGATAACGAGAATTGATCAATCATAATATTGTAATGTTAATTGGTAAGAGAAAGGCTCGCATTCCTGCGAGCCTTTTCATTCATATCATTGTTATTCTTTGTTACTCCGTCATGCTACGATGTTGCCGTAGCGCTCGAAGCCGCAACGGTCTCTTTGCTGCCGTATTTCCTTTTTAGGTTCTTGTAGTACGGCTCTGCTTCTTTCCACGATACGAATATCGGCGATGCAAAGAAGATTGACGAATAAGCACCCGCAATCGTACCGATCATCATCGCGAACGCGAAATCTTTCAACGTTTCGCCGCCGAATAATAAGAGGGCGACGATCGGGAGCAACGTCACGAGTGACGTGTTGATTGAGCGCATCAGTACCTGGTTGATCGACCTATTAGCCATAGCCGAGTAGGTCGTTCTAACCACATTGGTTGAATTATCCTTAATCCTATGGAACACGACGATCGTGTCATAGAGTGAGAAACCAAGAATGGTCAACAGCGCCGCAATCATATTCGGGTTTACCTCTCGGCCTACCAGCGCATAAATTCCCGCTGTAATTAATACGTCATGAACGAGCGAAAGAACCGCCGCCACAGACATCTTAAACTCGTAGCGAACCGTGATGAAGATGATTAGCACCACTATTGTTGCTATAAGCGCATAAATCGCGCGCTGCGTAATCGTTGCTCCCCAGGTCGCATCAACAGTTTTTGTCTGCCTATCTTGGATGCCGAACTGCTGATTAAGCTTATTGTAGAGCGTCTGCTCTTGGGTCTGGCTAAGCGTGCGCGTTCTGATGAGCATCTCGCTACCTTTGTTGGGAGATGCTTGTGTATCGATGCCACCAACGTTTGAGTGCTCGATCGGCTGGATCTTGCTATCGCCAAGGCCTTGCTGATCGAGGACCGCTCGAATCTGCTCAACGGTTACAACTTTTTCGAATATAACGTCGGACGCACTGCCGCCCTTAAAGTCGATGCTGTAGTTAAAACCTCTAAACGCCATACCAAAAATGCTGAGCAAGATAAAGAACCCGGAGAGCGCATACCATATGTACTTTCTTCCAAGAAAATCAAAATTAAACATTCTCTACCGCACCTCTCATTCTGCCCAGTCTTACAAGGAATGCCGGGCTCTTAACCGGCCATATCTGAGCAAGCAACCCTAATATAGGCCGCGTAAACATCAGCATCAGAACGATGTCCATCAATAGACCTATAATCAGTGTCAGTGCAAAACCTTTAATCGGGCCGATACCAATAAGGAACAGCACGATAGCAGCGAATATTGTTACCAAATCGGCGTCCAAGCTGGTTCTAAAACCATGCCAGAAACCCGAGTCAACCGCTGTTCTGAAGGTCTTCTTGTCGCGCATTTCCTCTTTAAGGCGTTCAAAGATGATAATCTTCGAGTCGGCTGCCATACCAATACTGATAATCAGACCGGCTATTCCAGGAAGGGTTAGCGTCCAGCCATAATAGCGCCCGATTGCCGCAATCATACCCCAAACGAGGGTCGAGTAAATGCTAAGACCAAGCCATGTTACCAGGCCTAGGCCTTGATAATAAAGCAGCATATACACCGCTACGAGAGCGAAGCCTACGATACCGGCTATAACGCCAGCATGTAAAGCGTCTGCTCCGAGTGTTGCGCCGACTTGATCCATTTGCAGGACATCGAGCGTAACCGGAATCGCACCTGTGTTAAGAACGAGCGCGATGTTCTTTGCCTCATCGATTGACTTAATACCATTTATGACAGCTTTGCCATCGGGGATCGGCTCATCGATGGTCGGTGCTGTAATTATTTGGCCGTCAAGAACAATCGCCAACCGCTTCTTAACATTCTGGGCCGTGATCTGCCCGAATTTCACCGTGCCTTGATTGTCGAACGTCAAGTTTACTTCCGGCGCCGCTGCGACCTGGCCACCAAAAGTAGCCTTTGCGCTGCTCACCTTATCACCGGTGAGAAGCACGGGCCCAAGCACCGGTTTTCCTTCTTTTTTAAGTTGGTTGAGCTGGCTCTCGGACATAGCGAAGTACTGGTCCTGCACGATTGCGAACTGCAGTACCGCCGGTTTGCCCAAGATAGCCCTCGCTTTCGCCGGATCTTTAATACCCGGCAGTTGAACCATGATGTTACGAGCACCTTCTCGTTGAATTTCTGGTTCAGCAACGCCAAGCGCGTCGACACGCTGGCGCAGAACGAATTCCGCCTGTTGCATCTTTGCATCAGTTACAGGCGCTCCAGGCGTATCTTTAGCAACATATATAATGCTTAGACCTCCTTTAAGGTCTAGGCCGAGCTTTGTCGATTTCGAAACCGGCATTATCATAAAGATAGATACCGCGACAAGCACAATTAAAACGCCCAGAGTTAGCAAGTGTTTTTGCCTATCAGTCAATTCCTTCCCCCCTAAAGCAGCTTAACGCCATTTATAACCAAGCCGAACTGGCAGCCCAAAAATTCTGCTGCCCTCCGGCATATTACCATACGCGACAGGAATATTTCAAAATATTCCATGACTTGACTTATGTTCGTATCGATATCAACTTCGAGTTCTATGAGCTTTCTGTCTTTCTCAACTCGCAAGAACGACCTCTGTGCCGCCAGGTTAACCCTATCGTGGATGTCTAAGGTTAATGGGTCCGGCATACGTACTCTGCTACGGTGGACATCGGTCTTGTCTGCAAGAATAATCGCAGCCCCAAGATTGCTTGTGGCCATACCGTAGTCTTCCTCGTGGTTTCCAATCGCATTCATAATCAGGGCTACCTCGTCAGGGATCATCCCTAATCGTATAAAAATCGATTGCGCCATCATAGCAGCTGATACAGCATGAAAACTGCGCCCAACCGCGTTGCCGATGTCGTGAAGATAACCTGCGATGCCTGCGAGCTCGGCTTCCCTATCGGGATATCCAAGTCGTTTAAGGACGTTCATAGCGATGTGTGAAACGAGGTCTGCATGCCTAAACCCGTGTTCGGTAAATCCGATAAGTTCCATGTGCTTATCTGCTTGTGCGATGTAGGCTTTGACGTAAGCGTCCTCTTTTACTTCTTCTAGTTTTACCGGCATGTGCTATGGATTCTCCGTTCTTGAATTGTCAATTTGCGTGTGAAGGTTTTCTTTAATTTCACCCTAGTCATTATACTATTTAACAGTACAGTTGTCAGTGAAATATATGTATTTCTGCAGAAATCGAAGGCTTATATGCCTTACGGTTGGCTTTAACCCCGTATATCGCGGTTTTCGGAATTGATTTAACGGTCGTCTAAGACTACTTAATCCGAACGTTTAGCTAACAGTTACTACATTGTTACCATAAGGATAATATACACAGATGCCATATTATACCTGTTTAATTATGCCTGTGTGTGCTAGCATAATATAAAAGAGTTCGCATGCACGCTTCTTCAAGATTAAGGGGTCATCATGACCGGTCTGTTGGAGTGCCCCTGCAAGCGATATATTACAAAGTACCTCATCGTTTTTAGAGTATTTGCCCTGTTGTTTGTTGCTGCCCTTGGAATCCTTGGTCTTCGTAACGTTCCGCTATGGTCATTTTTGCTGGTTCTTCTCTATACGGCTTTCCTGTGTTGTTGTAAAGACTCCTTACTTAATAAGATATGCGCATGCCCGCAGCTTATATGTTGCGACCTGGTCATGCTAATGATCCTTTCTCTGAGTGCGGGCCCGCACAAAAACCCATACTACCTATACAGCTGTATCCTATTATTGCTCTCCGGATTTTTATTTAAAGTATCCGTAGCGATAACCCTTGCATCGGCTCAAAGCATTTTGTTGTTGCTGACAAGTTTTGCGGAAGCGGGGCAGCTTTCCGCCTATACGCACAGCTCGGGTTTAAGCTATATAACCTTGATATTTTTGTATTTCCTTTTCACGGTCGCGGGTGTTATGCTGTCCGATCTAGCCGACTTGTATAGCCGCCAACGTGAAGTCAATGATACCGCTCAGGAAGAACCTCTTGAAGTAAAACCGCATCTCACGCCGCGGCTATCCTCCCAACTTATAGCTTTCAAAGTATCAAAACGCGAAAAAGAGGTATTTCAACTCTTCGCCGGTGGACTCACAATAAACGAGGTAGCCCAAGAGATGGAGCTATCTATTAGCACGATCAAAACGTATCTCCAGCGCATCTATACAAAGCTCGGTGTTTCTTCAAAGCAAGAAGCACTAGCATTATTGCTGGAGCGCACTGATGAAGCAGGATAAGTTATTCGCCACTCAAACCAATCTCTTAGTCATGCGCTGGGTGGCGCTCCTCGGTGCTTTTATTGACGCGTTCTTTAAGCCGCACGATATAACACTATTTCTGGCAACATCGGCCGTGCTGTATTCTGGTATTCAGACGATGTTATGGAGAGGCATTTTTGAAAATACCTTTCGTGTGATGGCGTTTCTTATTATTGATACTACGATTGCGGGTATCTTTCTTTTGCTTTCCGGTGGCGGCTGGACAAGTCCGTTTATACTCTTCGCACTAACAAGCTTTATTATCGCGGCATTTTCCGTGAGCATGCGTGCCAACATAGTACTCTCCGTATACTTTTGCGTGCTCTTCTCGGCAGGCTTATTTTTTAATAGGAGCAGCTCGCCTGCTATAAGCGTCAAGAATCTTGACATGATGCTTCTTGCCTATTCGATAGTGTTTATGATCCCTTTTGGTATTGGATACCTGGTATCATATATAAAACGCACCAACTACGTGGATGTATCGGGAATAGAGTCGGAGTCGCCTCAAGCTACCGAGCTTATAGTTCGCAATGCTCCCTCTCAAATCCAGGCCATTGTCCAAAATGATTCGCGCAGCCTATCCGGGCGCGAGGTCGATATTCTGAGATCCCTAAGTACAGGCAAGACCAACCGTCAAATCGCAGAAGAATTGTATATTACGGAGAAAACCGTCAAGAACCACCTCTATCGTATCTTTAAAAAGCTCGGTGTTTCATCCCGCGACCAAGCAATATTAGCCTTCTTTAACTCCTCTTCACTTACAAAAACCAGCCCTCAATCACGTAATTCCGAATAGCACAAGCGGTATAGCCCCTTCCAAAAACATTTAAAGACTACGACTATTTATCCACATTGGGTCCTATTACCGACACATAGGTCTACATGAGTCCCATAAAGCCTTTTAGTAGGACGACAATAGACCCATAGTATTTAAGCCCAATGAACGACAGACGATCTAGCGTCTTTTAGCTAAAGTTCTAGACATATGGTGAATGTGCATTATGGCACAAGAAACCACAGATGCCGCTAGCTATATGTATTCGCGTCCAGGCGAATAAGGATAGGTGTCATCCTTCATTAAGAAATAGAGCTAGCGGCATATGGAATATCGCTGAAAAGCTATATATAGAAGACGGCCGACAAAAAGTACCTTGAGAAGACAAGATTTTCGCAGCTCAAGTTCAGCCCTCGAAGTGACGAACTTGAGCTTATCTATGTAGCTTATAAGAAGCAACCGCCGCAGCATAAAAGTAGCACTAATCCTCAACAACAAGCCGCTATTGGCTTTATATGTCTTATCCTATCGCGAAAGGAGGTGGAATACTTTGAGAAACAAAAAACCCCCTATTCTAACCTCAAAGGAGGTGAAACACATGAAAAAAGGCTTAGTCATTTTAATGGCTCTCGCGATGCTCTTTGCGATGAGCACTGCAGCACTTGCTGTGCAGGAGCTTAACTCTGACCCAAGCAGTACTTTCGTTATCGGTGCAAAAGGTAACATCGTTGCCAATACCTATACTCCAGTCGCCAGTGATAGTGTAAGTTACAAGGATTATAAGTACTATGAGCAGGGTTTAGTAACAACAACTACCGTCTTTGCTCCATACGGCGGAGGCAATGGCCTCAGTACCCACGTATACGGCACCTGGAACAGCCCGTATACCGTTGGTATCGATGGGTACAACTACAACGATGCTCAGGACTACGTTGAGACCGGCAAGCAAGAGGCAAACCTCGGTGACCCGACACAGCTGCCGATCAACCCTCAGTTCCAGAGTCAGTTAATGACATGGATGGGAGCTAACCTTCCTGGTCCAATGGTCGCGGGAATGTCAAGCATGATGAGCACAGCAACAGTAGGACCATATGCTGGTGATAGAGTCATCAATACTCACCTCGCTGGTAACTTCCAGTCAGGCCCACACGGCGGCTACCTCACCTCGACACACCGTTGCCGTGAGTGCCACGCAGTCCACCGTGCAGCAGGTAAGTTCAAATTGTTGCGTTCAGACACAAGGTTT
>DASXVE010000010.1:45000-65471 GCA_036504445.1 Candidatus Aquicultor sp. | reverse complement strand
TGCGCCGCCGGTTCCATCCCATTGGTAATAGGTCGTGCCCGGCTCGGACGAGGTAAGCGTAATCGTCGTTGCCGATTTAAACCAACCGTTGGTGCCGTCTGGTGTTATTGGGCTGGTTGAAAGTGTCGTTGTCGGCGCGATGTGATCGACATGGATCAGAACCGTCGTCTGTGTCGAGTTGCTCGCTTTATCTGTTACCGTTAAGCGAATCGTATAGTCACCATTGCCGAGACTCCCGGTATTGAGCGAGCCGAGCGTGTTATTTGTAACCGCCGTTGGGGACGTGGTTATGTTGGTCCAGCTCGAAGGTGCCGCTCCGGCGCCATACTCGAGCACATAATTATTGAAGTTGGTATCCGATGCGGTACCTACTATATTGATCGTGCCTTGTGGGTACGAGCTATTGGCTGGTGAAGTAATGGCTGCCGTCGGGTTCGTTGTATCGACGGTAAATGTTCTCGTAGCTGACGCCGCAGAGAGATTACCTGCGTTATCAACGGCGATAATTTGCCAAGTATGCGAAGCCTGAGTAAGCGCGGTTTTCGGTGCGACAGAAGTTGCGCTTGTCGTCTGGTTAAGCGACCCGTCGATGTTTACGTTATAGTATGCAATACCGCTGCCCCCATCTGTTGATACAGCCCACAAGAGCACCGGTAGCGTATTGTTTACAAAGCTCGCATCATTTGGGGTTGTAAGCGATGGTATTGTTGGAGCCGTCGCATCGACGTTGATGGCCTGGCTCTTGTATGTCTCAGCATTACCCGCCGAATCCGTTGAGTAGAAATAAAGCGTGTGGTTGCCTGCAAGCGCGGCAAATGGAGCGCTGTAGGTAGTCCATGCACCACCGGTGCCGTCCCACTGGTAGTACGTGGTTCCCGGCTCGGACGAAGTCAGCGTTATCGTCGTTGCGCTCTTAAACCAGCCGTTGGAACCATCCGGGGTTATCGGGCTGGTGCTGAATATTGTTGTCGGGCTTGCCGTGTCTACAGTAAATGTTTGCGTAGTTGATGCTGTGGACTGATTGCCCGCGTTATCAACGGCGATAATCTGCCACGTGTGAGAAGCTTGTGTTAAGGTTGCTGCCGTCTGGACCGATGTTGCGGCGGTTGTTTGATCCTGCACGCCATCAACGTTGACGATATAATACGCGATACCGCTTCCCCCGTCTGTCGACGCGCTCCACGAGAGGGTCGGTCTTGTACTATTAACGTACCCGGCATCGGCCGGACTTGAAAGCGCGGGGGTTGTTGGCGCCGTTACATCGACGTTGATAGCTGTGCTTTTATACGTCTCGGAATTATTAGACAGATCTTTCGAGTAATAGTAGAGCGTGTGGTTACCTGCCAGCGCCGGAAATAGGCCGGCATATGTTGTCCATGCGCCACCCGTGCCATCCCATTGGTAATACGTCGTTCCCGGCTCGGACGAAGTCAGCGTTATCGTCGTTGCGCTCTTAAACCAGCCGTTGGTGCCGTCCGGTGTTGTGGGATTCGTTGATAAGGTCGTTGTCGGGGCAATAGTGTCGGAGAACCGTGTATATGTAAAATCAAACGGTGTACCTGTAAGCGTACCGATATTCGCTGCTGCCAGCGCAGTACCCCCGTCACCGTTATTCCAAGAACCGTTATAATATTTACCCCACAAGTTATTGTTGGTATCGGCAATAAGCGCTACCAGCACATTGAGACCGGGGTCTTTTTGAAGTTTAACGGAGCCGATATTGCCCATTGTACCCGTCGGTGTCCAGGAGCTTCCCGCCGCCCACGATGCTGTTGACTTGGTCCAAAAGGAGGAATACACTAAGTTGGCTGTTCTGCCTGCATAAACGACAAGAGCGCCGGTTGAGTTCCATCCTGTTGCTACCGGCATTCTTCCCGCGGCTACAGAAGCTAAATTCAATCTGGTCGCTGTTGCGCCGCCGGTTACGTTTGCCCAACTCGAACCGTTCCATATGCCGTATTCATAGAAACCGTAGGTAGTTGAACGGGCAGCTCCGGCAACTACGATATAGTTGGTGCCCGGTTCGGCAGCAAGAGAGATCGTGACCGGTATATAGGTCCACGTGCCCATGCCGGTCACAGTCGGGGTTGAGGTCGGCCACGCGGCGCCTGATGTTCTTTGCCAGTAATATGCAGCAGTACCGGCTGTGACCGTGCCTGTTCCGACGCCTCTCCCCCAGACGACCATCAGATTACCACTGTTCTGATAAACGGCATCAAATGACTTCGTAACACCGTAAGTCGTGCCTATATACGACAGATTGGCTTCGAGAACTGCTGACTTCGCACTCCATGCGGTACCGCTCCAGGTAACGCCTTTAAGCGAATAGCCGGTTGTACCATCATTATACGCATAGAGTAGCGAGATCTCGTCGCTTGCCGGCTTTGCGACAAGCTCGACCCACTCGATGTTGTTGGCTTCAGCGGTTGACAATACATTTGCCGCAGCCGTCCAGCTTGTGCCGTTCCAAACCCGATACGCCATATTTGTACCGGTGGAATACACAACCAACGCATCACCGGTGACGTTTTCATATGCAATATCGAAGCATTGCTTGGTTGCGGTCGGAACTGTAACGTTCCATTCGTTTGTCCATGCGGAGTTATCGTAATGTTGGATATAAAGGGTAGGCCCCGTACTAGCGATGGTGCCTACGATGTTTTCGGTTCGGGTAACTGGTGCGGATTGGGTTACGGTCCAATTAGCAGTCGTATTTGCTGCTATGGTACCGCTGACTGTGCTAAACGTATTAGATGAACCAGTCCAGGTTCGCAGTTGAGGCGATGTATTACCAGTAATTCCATAAACAAGGCGACCGTCGGTCGCTAAGGCGGAAGATATAGGTAAGAATGCGAATAAAATCACGAGTGCAGCAAAAAAAATCTTCAAGTAATTCTTTGTATGTGTTCTACGTAGAGGGGCGTTTCTTTTGTTGCGTTTGCCTATAATCGTCACCACACCCTTATGATAGTCCCTAGTTAATCAACCAGTTTGAACATAAAAAAACGACCTAACAAGGTCGGTTTTACTATTCGCTCCCCACGGCCATAAGTAACCATATAAAGACCGGGATCATCGCAACCTTATGGGAGTATATCGTGCTGTGAATAATCTACGATGGTTGCTGCTATGTTATGCAATTTAGCACTTATAAAGATTATAAACCCCTGGTGGTATTTCGGTCAATAACATATGTAGTATAAGTTAATAATTTATCAATCTTTTGCATTATCCAGTAACAGCATGTGGTATTGCTGTACGAGCATCGTTAATTACGGGAATAGCGCCTACCGGCGGTTTTAATCAATATATTTCTAAATTGTAAAATTTAATAGTTAAAAACGGCCGTAAGACCGCCTTTAACTTGCCAATCACTGTTCTATTTGCCGCTCAAAAGCGTTTTAGCTCGTGCATTCGTCGGATCGATTTTTAATGCTTGTCGCCACTGCTGCTTCGCTTGCGCCAGACTGCCCTTTGCTTTATACACTAAACCTAGATCCACATAGAGATCGCCAAGGTTAGCGCCAAATGGTTTTGCCTTGATAACTTGTGAGAGCGCCGAAATCGCTTGATCAAACTTGCCGATCTCCCGGTACACAGTAGCTTTCTGAACATCTGCTGCGTACAGACTTGGGCTAAGCTTCTTCGCATTCTCAAAGTGAGCAAGAGCCTTATCGTATTGCTTTTCGCTCTTGTATATTACACCAAGGTTGTACTCGGCTTCCGGTTGTTTTGGATTAAGCTTAAGACTCGAAAGATACTCTTTTTCGGCGTCTTTAATCTTACCGACCGATGTGTAGCTCCTTGCAAGATTCACATGAGCTTTATCGTTGCTCGGGTCAAGCGACACTGATTTTTCCAGCCGCATAATCGCATCTTCAGCATTACCGCTTTGCAGAGCATTCATGCCGCTTTCATACGATTCCTTTGACTGGACCTGACGCTGGGTCTCCATGTACTTAAACGCTACAACCGCTATTACCGCCACTACTATTATTGCAATAATGGCGATAATAATCCTCTTTGTCCCTTTGCCTATCGCCCCTATTGAAGTTCGATGGTTTGAAACACTCACTTGACCGCCTCCTACATTATATCTTTACAAGCTACTGTTGCTCTAATTATTACTTTTGTATTGTTTATCGGCAAAAATACCGACTGCATGAATAAAAAACGGCCTCTAAGGGTCGGTTTTACTATTCGCTCCCCGTGGTCCTAAGTAACCATATAAAGACCGGGATCATCGCAACCTAACACACTTCACATTTGTTGCTGGTAATATATTGCTGGTTTGATGGTAGTTACTAAACTATATAATTAAGCCTATGGGTGTATTGTAGACGAACGATAATCCTATATCAAACATTATTGTACGGGTTAGTATGTACTTATAAATGATGAACCAGCCGGTTTGTGTCCGAATTGGCGTAACCCAACCAATAAAGCGCGCCGAACTATATGGTTGCAGGGCTTTGCTCAAATAAACTCGCGATCTGGTAATGGGCTTATAAAAACCATTGTAAAGGGCACAGCTAGCGCTTATATTTAGTACATGGTTAAACAGAAACCAAAGAACAAGCCAACCAGCAACATATCCAAGAAAAAGAGCACGGCACCTACTGAAAAGAAACTACGACTACGTATGACAACCCGCACTATCGCCGGTGCCGTAATGCTTTTGGCCGGTGCCGTCCTTCTCGTATCACTTTATTGGCCGCGGGTCTATGCCGCATTCGCACCCGCGCCGCAGATTAACCCGATTGTCCTCGAACGGGGTCATTTCTGGATCGTGATTCCAAAAATCAAAGTCGATTCTCCGGTTCAGCCAGCGGTTACGAAAGAGTTTTTAAAGATGGGTGTCGGTCACGTAGCGGGCAGCGGATATCCCGGTGAAAACAAGAACACTATCATAGCCGGCCACAATTACGACCCGGCTGTCTGGACACCGCAAACCACATTTGGTTCATTAGATGAGCTCACCAAAGGCGATGATATCCTGGTTGCATATAAAGGCCAGGTGCACCGCTATGTAGTCAAAACACAGAGAACGTTCAAGGCTGATGATCCAGACCTCTACAAACAGACCAAGCACGAGCAGCTGACTCTGCTTACCTGCATGCCGTTTGAAACAACTACAAAGCGGCTTATGGTTATTGCTATGCCGAAATAGACCGCGATCGCACAACCAACGTGCGTGCAGCTATGTCATGAATGGAACGATGCTCGCTATCTGCTTGCGACTTCGCAATGTTAAGAACGGAAAATGCGAACGCAATGAAGATTAGAAATGTGTTATTGATCGTCCATATCGCGAAGGCAATTTTGGCGAACGGTCGTATTATGCACTGGGTCGGTGAAGGTCGCTCGCTCGTCGCCGCATCGATAACGGTTACTCCCACTGCAAGTTTCCCGATGGTCGCACCAAGATAGTAGATTAGCAGCGTCTCATAAACGACAATAAGAACTGCGATGCTGAGCATGCGAAAATCGATTATGCCGGAAAATGTATTCGGCCGGAAATATACGATCCTCAAGAATACTATAATAAGCAGAAGATCTATCATGAACGCGACGGCCCGCCTTACCAGGCCGGCATAGTCATAGCTATTTTCCATATCTCCCTCCTCCGGGTGTTTCGATACTAATTATACACCGGCTCGGGCGATGAAGGATATCTTGACGGCAACAGTATCTTTTTACCGCCCCTGATAAGGATACCGAGTGCTTGATCGGTGCGGCCAAGCACTGCAAGGCTACTCAAACCGGTAGAGGAATCCTTCTGCGGATATGGTATCGACATCGGTAGCGGAAACAATTCCCTTAATAAGCACCGGCATAACCTGCGATCCGAGCTTCAGATTTGCATCGAGTACTTCGATGGGTGTCGGTGCATCGCTCACACCGTTCGCATAGTCGATTCCAAACCCAATCAGCAGATATGGTATCTCGAGTTCGCCTGCCAGAACGGCCTCCGGTCCGCATGTTTGGCTTATCGCCGTAACGCCGAGCGCTTTAAGCTGGCTTGTTTCAGCGCGTGAATTAAAGCGCGGCCCGTTGACATGGCCGTAGATGCCCAACGTTCTATGCGAGATGCAGGCATTACGAGCAACGGTTTGCGCGACTTCTCGCAGCGTGCTCGAAAACGGCGAGGCAAATATATAGTGAGCCCGCCCTGCCTGCGACGGTTGGGTAAAAACTGTGCATATCTCCCCGTTTGGGAGCCTGTTATCCATAAAATATATGTCATCAAAGAACACGATGGTGCCCAACGACATGCTTTTGTCGACCACTCCCACGACCGAAGTGGCGACTATGGCGCGTACGCCGGTTTCTTTCAGCGCAAAGATGTTCGCGCGGTAGTTGATCGTGTTCGGGAGAAGCGCGTGACCTCTGCCGTGTCGCGCAATAAACGCAACGGATTTACCGCCTAAAGACCCCACGCTTACCGGCGCGCCGCCAAAGGGTGTTCGCACAACCTTTTGTTCTTTCAGTTCGAGACCCGGTAAATCATATAAGCCGGAGCCGGTGATAACGCCTAACACTGTATCATCTCCTAGTTTAAGCTGCCGGTACAGCTGCTTCCATTACCCGCGATACATCCGTAACAGTGCTCACCAAGCACGATCGGCGTTTCTTGTAGCTCATCCGGCGAGAGTTCCCAAAGCCTCTTGCCCGTACCGCCCATCGTAAGGCTAAGCGCCTGGTTGAAATCGCAATCGTAGACGTAGCCGCCCCAGCCGATACTTATAAGGCTACGGCACATTGCATTGTTGAGCAGCTGTATATTTGCACTGTCTTTGAGCGCTGTCATGTAGTCGTCGTACTCGCCTGCATCCCGTAACCGCTGCGCAAACCTTCCAATCGGCATATTAGAGATAGTATAAAGGATATTGAAATCAATGCCATGCATATCCCGTAAATTCTCGTGGTAGGCACCATCGAGCATGCACTGATCGCCCGGTAAAAACGCACCGCCCGGATTGTATACGAGGTTGAGCTTCAACGATGAACCCTCAATGCCATAGCCCAGCTCGTTAAGCATCCGTAACGCTTTGATGCTCTTTTCATACGCGCCGTTACCCCGCTGCGCGTTGACGTTTTGCTTCAAGTAGCATGGCATGGAGCATACCAGTTCGACGTTATTGTCAGCGTAATAGCTCGGCAGACCTTCCATGCCGTCTTCAAACAAGACGGTTAGGTTCGAGCGTACAACCACGCGTCTATCGATCGATCGTGCCCTGCGTATCATGTCTTTGAAGTTTGGGTTTAGCTCCGGCGCACCACCGGTTAACTCGAGCGTCGGAATACTACTATTCCTAAAGAACTCAAGTACCTTTCGACTGGTTTGCGCCGACATCATCTCGGTGCGGCCCGGCCCTGCGTTATGATGACAGTGGACGCACGCCTGGTTACACACCATACCTAGATTAACCTGCAAAATATCAAGATTTGTTCGTTCCAGCTTTATTTTTGATAGTTCTTGTCCGCAAACGCTCAATGTTTCCTCCTTGCTAGCGTACATCTGCATATATCTGCGCGAGCCGGACCGGCGATATGCCGGCGTAGAACAGCACGCGAATTATCCACATTAATAGAATCGTTCGCACGATACCGCTTTTCTCCCAGCGACGGGCTGCCGTGGTCACGCATAGCGGTATTCTAATGACGCCACCCTTTTTCTTGAGCGCTTGCGCCATATCGAGGTCTTCGCAGAGTTCAATTTCCCTGAAGCCCCCGATCTCTTCAAACACGTCTTTTCTAACAAAGATCGCCTGGTCGCCCGTAAACCCACCGAAAATACGATCGCGTACGTTAATCATCGATCCCACGATCCGAAAGGCAAGCCCCTTGTTATCAAGCTTTACCTTAAACCGGCCGCCGGTAACTCTACTGTCCTGCTGCACCGCTTCTTCCAACGCCCGCAAAGCGCCTTGGGGCAGGTACGTATCCGCATGCAAGAACAGCAATATCTCGCCATGGGCTTCTTTCGCACCGACGTTCATCTGCCATGCCCGCCCTTTTGGGGCATGGATAACCGTCATATCTATCGGATGCCGCTCTATCGAAAGCCGTGAGCCGGCAACCGCGACAGTGCGATCCCTACTACCGCCATCAGCGATGATCAGCTCAAATTCCTGGTAATCCTGCTCGTGAAGCTGGTTTATAAAACCGGGAATCGCCTCTTCTTCATTTAGAACGGGAACGATGATCGATATCATAGATAAACCTGTTCTGACGGCAACCTGTACACCTATCACGTATTCCTGGTTCCGTGTACTTCGTTTAGCATGTCGATTAAGAGCTCGGCCGTGCGTGCGGTTAGTTCTTTGCAGCGTAGGTCGGCGTCTTTGTCCTTAAACGTCCTGTCTTTTCTTAGAACCCGGCAACATGTCGATCTAAAATTCGCTTTGAAAATATCGTGAAACTGCCCGGTTAAATCGAGCGCCTTCTTGCCTTTCTGGGGCTTGGTGTCGCTTACCGATATCACACCTAAGATAAGTGACGCGCCAACGAGCGCCCCGCATATGCAGCCCGATTTACCGACGCCGCCCGTAAACGAAGCCGCACCCTTAACCATGGCGAGCGGGACATCCACACCCAGCATGTCAGCCGTCGACAAGAGCACCGACTGCGCGCAATTGTATCCTTGATCAAAGTACCGGCGCGCGAGATCGCCCACGGCAGGCGATGATTGATTAGCATCACCTAAATCGGCAGCCACAGCTATCTTTAGTTTCTTCCTACTTCCGAACAGCAAAGATGATGCCCCCAATTAAACTGACTAAAGTCACAATTATAAAGAAAAAGATCGATATTGTAATCGATTCCTCGGTCGAAAGACCGACCTGGGAAAAGAAATACACATACATCGCTTCGCGTACCCCGAGCCCGTTCAGCGAGATCGGAAGCATTGTGATCGCAGAGATGATGGGAATAAACAAAAGTACGAATCCGTACGGCACCGTTAGCCCAAGCGCTTTGATAATAAATATGTTGATTGCAACTACCGTGAGCTGAAATACCAGCGAATATATAAGCACTTGTACGAGCGTCGGCTTATGATCGACACAAACCCGCATCGAGTCGGCGGTTTCTTTTAGCTTGCGCACAACCGACGATTCAAATCGGGCTAATACCGCACCAAATCTGTGAGCGGAGAGAACGGCTAATAAAAGCAAAGTGCAGAGCAGAACGAAAACTATTATGAGCGGTTTATACCTGGCAACCGAATCCGCAGATACCAGGACGCCACCGAGAACAATAAGGCCTAGCGTGAATGCCGCTAAAACACGTTCGGCTACAACTGAGGCTGCGGCAGCCGGCCCATCCGCAATCATTTTTCTAAGATCGTATACCCGCACGACATCGCCGCCGATACTGGTCGGCATGAAGTTATTAAAGAATAAACCAACGAAATAGGATGATGTGAGACTCCGAAGCGGAACCGTAAACCCCTGTGCCATAACGAGAAGCTGCCACTTGTAAGCGCTCAGCACTATTGATGCAACAGTAAGCACCAGCGCTACGAGCAGATAAACCGGGGATGAGTTCTTTATAAGCTCGACATATTGGTTCAAATCGGATTTGTAGAGCAACGCCGCTATAAGTAATGCACTCACTGCGGTTTTAATAAGCGCGCTTAACCTGGACGGTCTTTTTTGCGTTACATTTGAAAGTTTTTCCACACACTCAACCATACAAAACTTGTTTCTTCACCAGTTCTACGCTTGGACTCTTACGATACAAACAACGCTAAGGTCGAAAGGAACTAAATCGTACCTTTTGCACTATCTTAGCATGACTTATATTAACTATATTATTATTCAATCATTACAGCGTCAAGCTTCGGATTACTTGTTGACATGCGGAAATCCATTGATAGCAGGGAATTACTCACTTTTGCCACCGGTATTGCTTACAAGCCAGCTGCATTAGAAGTTTTTTGAAAGTAAGTATTCCGCAAGAAAAGCAGCAGTAGCGGGTGCGTCATTTGCAGCATCTTTAAGATGCATGGCAAGCTTATGCAGCTCGGATATTTCATCAACATCGTACCAGGCAGGAATGATATCTACAGATAAACCTGCCGTGCTTATTCGCGCTAACGTTTGCTTGTACACCACATCGGTAGACCAATGGATGTCTTTGAACACATTCGCTGTACCAGGTGCGTCCCGCATGCCGATGAGATAATAGCCGCCATCGTCGCTCGGGCCTATGACAACGCTACTGGCATCAAGCTTGCCTATCGCTTGCTCTACAAAACCGGCTGGAACGTCGGGAGAATCGGCCCCAATGAACAGGAGTTTGTCGAAGGAAGGTGCGAGCCTGCCCCCCACGTTCTGAAGCCTGTCGCCGAGGCTGCCCTCACCTTGCGATATTATTCGCAACGAACGAGGCAAAACTATAGTGTTTAACCCTAAATTATTTAACATTTCATCTTCAATCGACATAGCTGTATCTTTGTAAGCCGGTTCGGTTGCGTTTTCATCCGCTCGCCCGGCCACAACTATGTCTAAGGCAAGGTATCTCACGACATGCAGTATAGAGTTCACCTTGTCGATCGTATCTTGAAGAAAGCACGCATATAGGCGGGCGGCATCATCGAGAGTAAGCGGGGGGCTAAGCCTGGTCTTAACATTCCCAGGGACCGGTCGCTTTGCCATAATCACAATTGCCGCACGCTCTGAAGATTCTTTCATATCCGTAATGGTATCATGCCAGGCTGCAAGAGCAAATCGGTGATCTCGTCACGAATGCGTTTCTCATCACGAGCCGTTTCTGCTAGCTGCTGCTCCACATAGCCGGCGATGGTAGCAACTTATGCCGCCTCTTCGAGTGATATCTCATCAACGAGCACATCGCAAAAAGCTTGTATATCGTCATGCAGCCTACCGGAGATCAAATTGCCGTCAACCCAAACGGGCTCGTTCTCGTACTCGGCACCGTGCACTTCAAGTTCGTAGCGCAACTCAGGCGACGCCGTAAGCGAATGTGTCGCCGCTATGCCGGCGTCGATCAAGTACCTGGCGCTCAAATCGATCGTGCCAATAATCAAACCGGCTCCATGAGCGTGCCGGATTAGCTCGTGAAACTCGTTATTAGAGCGAAGATCATCCGATACTGACCCGTCGCTCAGGATGAGCACGTCAAAGGCAAGATCTTGGATATCGTCTAACTTCAGGTTCGGCTGAAGAAGTTCCCTTCCCCTGTTATCAATAAGCTCCTTGTCCGCGTTTGAAGCCGCGACCAGAACCGTCGCACCAGCACCTTGCAAGCAACTTCGGAGGTGGTGGTATACATCTGCGTTGAAGTTATCCCCTAGAACAATTGCGATTCGTTTTCCTGACAGTTTCATCTATCTACCTCCCTCGACTTTTCTTCCCGAGGGTTCCGGATTGTAAACATATTATACGTTCGCTCCATAGTATGACGGCACTACCCTTTATTGCTACGCGGCAATGCCCGTATCACCATCGTGCTTATCATTAAAAGACGTAGCCCTATTGATAATGCCCGCCAGGCTACTGCAAGCTGCTTGTAAGCGTATGGCATGTTCTTTTAAACCATCATGTGTAAAATCCTCTGGAGTTCCATTGAGGTTGCTCTTTATCGTCTGGATCTCGCCATAAAGAACCGATAGTTTGTTAATGGTAGCGTGGAAATCACCGCAGGCGGTCTGAGCTTTGCCGGCGAATTTCTCTTGTACGCGACAGCACTCTTCCATAACGCCGCACATCAGGCCCGATTTCCACGCCTTTATAATATTGAGCAGACACGTAACGCGCGAGCTTGAACAACCGCAATACATTGTGTCGATGTTATATAGAACGGTCATCAGATCGTTAATAGATTCGACATGGCAACCGCGTTCGCGCAGCACGCACCCGGCATAGCGTGCCAGTAAAACTTCGGCTCGCTCTGGGTCTGTCTCCGCCTGCTGTATAATCTCGTTTTCGAGTGCTTTTATCGCTGCTTTGCAGAAATTAAAGGTTTGCAGGAATTCACCCTGCGGCAGCACTTCGTTTGCTGCAGATAAAATCTTCGCATGCTCGATACCGTGTTGCTCCTCAAGCTCGCGCAAACATTCGATGCTGCCCGGAACAGCCTTAAGATTGATAAGCTCCGCAAGAATCAATTTATTGAGGGGCGTAATGCCGTCCTCGTTAATCCATGGTAGGCTATAGCCTCGCTTTGCAAGATCGCTTAGCTGCTCAATGATTTGCGTGTAGCGCCCCCGTGTAAAAGTCGGCTCATTCAGGTTCGGCATTAGCAGGTCTCCTCGCATCAAATTTGTACTAGGGTTGGCTGTTATGCTGCCTCTTCCGGCTGCGCCGCGCTTAACCGAAAAATCGAAGAGAGTTTCTTACCGACGGCCTTCTCGACACCCTTCGGTAGCGATTCACTATAGACCGCCTTATCAATTGTCGGGTCTCCGAGCTGCTTCCTGATGAAATCAGCTTGCTCTCCAGCAGCAGCTAGCGCAGTCGCGTAACTATACCTGAGATCGCCAAATTTAAGATAATCCATGTTCATACGGCTTACTAGCGGTATAAACATATTATTAAGCAAAGAGCGTAGCTCAAGCGGGTCTCCGACTGAGTTTGTAAACACAAAGTAATGCGAAGATTGAATCTTATTCGCCTCCTGGTTTTTCTGATGTTCTTTGAGCACTTCAATTACTTCAGGCGGCACAATAATAGACCGTTTTAGTGTCACAGGCTCGGGGTCGTGGAACCGGCCGTGAAAATATGTACGATGAACTCGTATTTTAGATCCTTTAAAGTCGACATCCTCCCACATGAGACCAAACAATTCGCTTACCTTCATGCCCGTGTAGCATGCGGTTATCATAAACGGGCGCCACGCCTCATCCGTTGTATCAATCAAAGATTTCATCATCGCGACAGGAACGATGTGCTTTTGTTGCCCTTCGACATAGTCATCAATTTTCTTGTGTTGGGCGGCATCGCTTGCATCACCGTATGGCCTGTTCGTGCCTACGCGCAATCGTTTGCGCCCCGTTGACCCGATTGAAATACCGCTACCCCCAAGCCACTTATGTATGCGTCCGGCGACCACAACCGGTTGAGCCTGGGCAGAGTCTGCGGGTATCAGCACGGCTCCATCGCCATCCGGTTGGCCGTCTTTGATATTCGCTCCCCGTGAGGGTCCGGCTGCATCTTTTCTCCGGACGTCTGCGAGTTCGTCTTTGAGCATGCGCCAATAAAGCACGCATAAGAGAATAACTACAGCGATAATGGCAAGCGACTCTAACATTTCACACACCTCCATAGTAAGGCTTATTCAGCCATCCGTCCCAACGTTCTACAGGTGTGTCTCATTTGTTTATCATCTGCGTCAGAACACCGTTATAGGTCTAGAAACCATGTTTCTGTGACGTTAATCGTATCCATTATATATATTCCCCTAAACTGCACATTATGTATGTTTAAGCAACAAATTATTGTTTAATTGATATACCGGGATACTACTTTCTGCATTACGATACCCGCTGGTAACACTATAATTGTGGCTGCCCCTAGGTCGCATGCTAGACAAGCGAATGCTATGCTACCATAATATTGCATTTGTATACTTCTTATCGGTATAATAGGGTGGACAGCTATCATAGATCGTGGCCGAAAGCTTATATTGCCGGATCGCTTCATAAAGAACGGTATAAAGCCAGACATATTTTATGGCTGCTTGGGTATACAAAGGCTAGAACCACACCGGACCCTCCTTTAGCGAGGGCCGGGTTTTTGTTTTTATACTGCAGCAAGGGCTTGCACGTAATGCCTTAAGTCATATATATACCTACGGTTTTATATAGATTTAACGCAGTATCGATTTAGATTTAGCAACGAAAAAGGAGGGGATGTGCATGTCATTTAATAAGCTGCATCGAGCGAAATCTATTGCGGTGATTATCGTACTCGGTTTGCTTTTAGCAATCAATCCGGTAACTGTTTTTGCTCTAACCGATATTCCAGAGCCCCCGGATTTAAGTCAGGCGGCGGGGAGCGCGACCACCCCCACGGTAACAGTGCCCACAGTCTCGGATGCCGGAAAAGTAGCCGCATTGGCTGTTCCCGCCTCTCCGGTGATCGGGCGAATACCGCTGATCAATTCGGGCAACGCATCGGCTTTTGCCGTGACCGGTACCGCAGAGGCCAGCACAACAATATTTATCGACGCCATAGATTCATCAGGATCGAAGGTATCCGAAGGCACCTCTGCGACAGCGTCGGGAACTTTTAGCAAAACATTTAACCTCTCAACGTTAAAAGATGGTACGGTGACGTTTAGTGCGCATGCGCAAAGCAACGGTGGAAATAGCGCGGCAACTACCAAGACGGTATATAAAGACACTGTGGCGCCGACCGGCACCATTACATCGCCGGCAAACAACACCGTCATAGCGACCGCTACTCCGCAACTCGTCTTTAGTGTCAACGAAAGCGGCACGATTACTGTTTTAGTAGATAACACGGCGACCGCAATTAAGACTTCCGGCGAGAAACTCGGCCCGCTTGCCGATGGCGCTCATACCGTAGAGGTCAGGGCTGTAGATGCCGCAGGTAACGGCAGCTCCGCCAGGTCTGTCTTCGCGGTTGATACGAAGACATCGGCGGTTACCATAAACTGCCCGCTCAACGGAAGCACTACGACGACGGCCTCACCACTGCTCTGCTATTCGGTCAACGAATCGGATACTGTCGTCACGGTGAAGGTCGATAGTGCGGTTGTCAATACGAAAGCCGGAGAGAAACTAAGTGCGCTTTCCAGCGGCAGCCACACCCTCATAGTCGAGGCAACCGATAGGGCTGGCAACAAGGGTTCTGCTCAGTCGAGCTTTACTACAAATGTGTCATCGACCACCGAAAATCCACCGGCCGTGTCGGGTGCTCCAACCGTTACCGGCACCGACCCTTCCAACAACTCGACCAACGTAGCACGCAATAAAACGGTGACGGTGACTTTTAGTACGGACATTCACGAGGGCACGACGACGGCCTACGGCGGCATATCTTTATATTCGGGTAGCAGCAACACGACCGCAACTGCGGTAACCATTACCAAGCTCATCAGCGGCAAAACTCTGTCAATCGACCCGACAACGGATCTGGCCGCACATACGAAATATACGCTATCCATTCCGGCGACTTCCATAGAAAGTACAGCGGGAGCGGCTCTCGCAACAGCATTTACTTTGAGTTTTACCACACAGACAAATACAGTGACCGTTGCCGCGCCGCAGAACCTGAAGGTAACCTCAAACTCAGGCATGCTCGCACTCTCATGGAGCGCGAGCACGGACACAAGCGTCACCGGATACAACGTCTACCGGAAGGTGAAAGAGTCGACCGCGACAGCGTCGAAGATAAACACGTCGACCGTCACGTCAACAACGTATCAAGATAAGACCGCGCAAGCCGATGTGACGTATATGTACTACGTCACTGCCATCGATAAAGCGGGAAATGAAAGTGCAGCCTCCAATCAGGTTGAAGCTACACTTGCGTCAACAAGCACTACCGCAAAACTCCCAACGGATATACCGGCTAACGCCACATATAAGCAGCAGCTTCTGAAGCTCATCAACCGTGGTGCATTTACAATACCCGCCGATGGCAAGTTCCATCCGGATAAAGCCATTCCCAGAGCGGAGTTTGCGAAGGCCGTGTACTTTATCGTGGGCGGCAAACTTAACACGACAAGTGCATCATCGTTTAAGGACGTCGATGCTAAGTACCGGACATTCCCGTACATCGAAAAGCTAAAATCACTTAGCATAATGATTGGTTATCCCAACGGCCTGTTCAAGCCAAATAACTCGATCACGAGGGCTGAGGTCGCAAAGGTCGTCGCCGTGATACGCAAATTGCCATCGGTTGCAAGCACGCTCAAAGATGTTGGCTCATCGTGGGCAAAGGGTTTCATAGGCGCCGTAACCAAGGCCGGAACCATGAACGCCGATTCGAGCGGCAACTTTAATCCGAACGCTACGGTTACGAGAGCGGAAGCCATCGGCCCGCTCGATTCAATGATGCCGTAAGAAAACACACACCATCTATTAAACAGAAAGGGCCTGCCGGTTTTCACGGCAGGCCCTTTTATTGCGTCGAAACCAAACTTATAGCCACGGTCATTAGCATCAGGCACACGTTTGCATGTATAGTATATTGTCGATAGTCTTAGGCGGCAGGTTTGTACATGACGCACAATACGCACCGTTATCGGCTGCGGCCGGTTATACGACCACTGCTTGTGCAAAGTGCGTGTGTGGAGCTGCGTGATAACCGTCGGTGCGTCCCTTGAAATAGCGTTCTTCAAGATCGTCCGGGCTCAAGTTCTCATTGAAACATAAAGCTACACCCGCAAGCTCTGCGCCTAGCGTGCGTGGGTCAAAGGCCGCTTTCATCGGCTCGCCCGCCCGCCGCACGATCTCCAGGGTTTTTTGCGTAATTTTAGATGCTTTCTCAGGGATAAAAGCGTCGGTGTCCAAATAATCAAAGATGAGCGTACTGCCCGTGGAAGCGACGTTGGTAATTGTGCGCAAGGTATCGAAAACAACTTCCCGGGTCAGATAGAATGTAACACCGAGCCAGCTAAAGAAACTTAAAGCCTGCGGATCGTATGATGTGCTCGCAAGGGCCATCTCTAAACTTTCTTTCGTGAAATCAACCGGCACGAAGTGAAGCTGCTCGGGAATATCCCAACCAAGCTCGGCCAGGCGCTGGCGTTTAAAGTCTTGGGTGCTAGCCTGATCGACCTCAAACACCTCAAGCTGGTTAACCAATTCGGGTTTGCGAAATGCAAAGGTATCCATTCCCGCACCGAGAATCACATATTGCTTCACACCCTGTTTAATTGCAGCTTCAAGACTATCTTCGGTGTAACGCCCGCGGCTGATCGTTGTCGGTGCGCTTTGAATCCGCATTACCGACGCCAAAGCACTCTCCTCATCGGGGCATGACGCTGCAAGTTCGGGATCAAAAAACGCGAGAGACTCCGCCAGATTATGCCCGAAGAACGTGCGCTCTTCCTCCGTAAAAAACCCATGGGCAAGAAAATCATCGAAGATCTTTGGGTCGGCATGCGTAGCGTGGTAGGCGCGAGCATAAGCGGTTATCAATGCCGTAATGCTAACTTGGTTTGCTTGCATTCAATTCCTCCTCTTAATGTGTATATATTGAATAATGGCAAATCCAGCTGTTTTAAACAGCTCCTTCGTTATGCCACTATATGTATATATCATATTATTGAAGGGTATGGTAGTATAGCATAACCATACTATTTTGTCAATAATTATGTAAGCAAGTGCAATTGGTCTGTGATAATGTCACCTCGAAGCTGATCAGAGAAAATGTCACTATGAATACGGCGACACTAAGCAGGACCGGGCATGACTGTACGTCATCAAGCTAGTGCTTTATGGCAAGCACACCATTAAGGAGGCAACGAGTATGATGGGTTAGCTAGATAGCCTGACTTTATGACGGCAGACAACATTCTGAACCGGCTTCACCAATCGCAATAAGCTGCTTTGTATAAAACATCTACAACACGGGGATAACGCAAGTACAGAATAGCCATCTCACATTCTTGAGAAACCGAGGTGCGAAAATGAACGTACCAAGCAGCTGTAGTCGGTTAAACAACACGCGATTTATTCCACTTGTAGCAGCATTAACACTGTTTATTATATTCTGGATAAAGACCCCGGCGACCGCGCCATCATCACCCCAACCGCAAAGCCAAACCGTAGCTCAGCCGTTTGCATCAGCCCCGGTTAATAATATTGAAGCTCAGACGTCTGCCTCAGCCCCAACTACTACTCCAGCTAAGCAGAAAACGCTGAAGCTTGGCATGCGCGGCGCGGATGTCACAGCTCTGCAACGCCGTCTGGCGCAACTTCACTATTCACCTGGTGCGGCCGATGGTAACTTTGGTCAGCACACGTATTATGCTGTGGTGGCGTTTCAGAAAGTGAATCGCCTACCGCAAGATGGTGTTATCGGCACGGCGACCGCAAAAGCGTTGGCCAATCCCAAGACTATAGCCGCACGCTACAGCGATACGCGTGTTGAAGTCAATAAAGCTTTGCAGATACTGTTAGTTGTTAAGAAAGGAACCGTGGATACGATCTTGACAGCTTCGACAGGTAAGCCCGGATATACGACCCCCAACATCAAATCCCAGGTTGACTGGAAGCCCGGATATAAGTTTTTCTCAACCGAGCACGGCGTCTGGATGTATTGGAGCAGCTTCTTTTATGGCGGTGTCGCGGTACATGGGTATGAAAGCGTGCCACCTTACCCCGCCTCACACGGCTGTGTGCGCATCCCGATTGCGGATTCTAAATATGTGTATGATGCCATGCCGGTCGGCTCTATGGTTTATGTATATTAAGTGAAGAGACGCATCTCCCCAAATCAAATACAACAGAGTTCCTCCCTGTTCAAAACTATTTCTCATTAAAAGCAAGCAGCTCGGATATGATTACAAAGGTATATCCTCGTTTTTGAAGCGCAGATACAATTCCCGGAATTGCTTCGCGTGTCTTTCTGCTCCCGTTACCAAATGGGTGTAGAAGAATGATCGAACCGGGCTTGGTGTGCGAAACTGTATAATCGACAATCTTCTTAGCGTCTGCGTTTATTTCAGGATACGAATTCGGCTCGATATCCCACATGACAGTGCACCTGTTGTGCTGCCTTAAATACCATGGCAGCAAGATCAGCTTCTTTCCGTTCGGCGGGCGGAAATAGATGCTTCCCTGATAACCGATATCTCTGATGAGCTTATCCGTTCGCTCTATCTCGCTTTGAATGAACGCCGGCGTTTTAAACACCGTTCTATTATGAGAGTATGTGTGATTACCGGTTTCATGGCCGTCATCAAAAATGCTTTGTGCTTCATTCGGATACTTCTCCATCGCCCAACCGATCGCAAAGAACGTGACCTTTACCCCATAACGATCGAGCTCTTTTAAAACAGCTCGGGTCTCCGCCCCAGGTGCGTCATCAAATGTGAGCGCGACTACCCTTCTTATCTGTATCTACGCACCAAATAATTGGAAGCTTCTCGCGTTGCTAACCTTGAGAGCTACGTAACCCATCAACAATAGCGCTACAAGACCGATACTAATAGCAGGCACAGATTATGAAGAAATATTTCTTCATAATCTGTGCCTCAATACCTTAACATCTCTTCATCGCCTATATTCATTATGTTTTAATATGCGTCCATTATAATATAAGGAATTTGGCTGCACTCGGAATTGCCGTTTAGTCTCTTCACTTTAACTCCCGCTTTTCCCTATAAATAGGAAAAAGCCTTATGCTATTCGCATAAGGCTTTTAACTTTAATAAAAGGAAAGGGGTTCAAGTGAATAACTTGAACCCCTTATAGGATCGGCGGCGTCCTACTCTCCCACCCCGTCGCCAGAGCAGTACCATCGGCGCTGAGGGGCTTTACTTCCGTGTTCGGAATGGGAACGGGTGTTTCCCCCTCGCTATTGCCACCGAAAATGTAAACTAATAAACTAAACTTTATTATACCACATTTCGGTATTTTACTTAAGCGCTCATGGTTCAAGGCTCTTACTTTAAGCTTACTTCTTCACTTAAATTTCCAAGCCATGGATCCATGAACCCTTAAACCTGAGGCCTCTCGAGAGGTCTCACGCTCGAAACATTAAACATTTAGTCTAATAGAAACATTTGTTTAATGTTTCTCACACGTTTAGCTCCCCTCACGGGGTAAACTTAGTGCTCCCGAGCTTCGCTCGTTCGCACAAAGTTCAATCTCACCTATTGAACTTTAAGAACTACACAGCTTCAGTCAAGTAACAATCAAGTCCTCGACCAATTAGTACCGCTCGGCTATGACATTACTGCCTTTACACCTACGGCCTATCAACCAGGTAGTCTACCTGGGGTCTTAACTCAATTAAGAGTGGGAAATCTCATCTTAGGGTTGGCTTCCCGCTTAGATGCTTTCAGCGGTTATCCATTCCCGACATAGCTACCCAGCAATGCCATTGGCATGACAACTGGTACACTAGAGGTCAGTTCATCCCGGTCCTCTCGTACTAGGGACGACTCCCTTCAAATTTCCTACGCCTGCAGAAGATAGGGACCGAACTGTCTCACGACGTTCTGAACCCAGCTCGCGTACCGCTTTAATCGGCGAACAGACGAACCCTTGGGACCTACTTCAGCCCCAGGATGCGATGAGCCGACATCGAGGTGCCAAACCCCGCCGTCGATGTGGACTCTTGGGCGGGATCAGCCTGTTATCCCCGGAGTACCTTTTATCCGTTGAGCGACGGCCCTTCCACTCGGAACCGCCGGATCACTAGGTCCTGCTTTCGCACCTGCTCGACATGTACGTCTCGCAGTTAAGCTCCCTTGTGCCCTTACACTCTGCGACTGATTGCCAACCAGTCTGAGGGAACCTT
>DASXVE010000010.1:0-40000 GCA_036504445.1 Candidatus Aquicultor sp. | reverse complement strand
GATACAAACTCAGAGGAACTATAATTCACACAGACTATATGTATCGGCCGCGTCAGTACCAACTTTAGACCTTATTTATAACTAAAAGCATCCCGAGCGACATTAATATATCTTACTATCGAACTCGTTACTTTGGCGGCGTTTCCTGCGAACAAACCGAAAAGGCACCGACAATTACGAATTCGAGTGTATATAATAGTGAGTTTGATTATTAGATGAGAAACACAGCTAGCCGGCGCTGTACACTTTTATGCGCCCGATACGGCGTTTGCCTACCTGCATGATATCACCAGTTTTTGGCACAACTTCCAGGCCCGCATCCGTGATCGGCTTATCGTTATATTTGACCGCACCGCCCTCGATAAGGCGACGGGCTTCGCCGTTGGTCTTGGCAAATTCGGCGAGGGTGATGAGCTTAACGATCCAGATGCGCTCGTCGTTGGTCAGTATATCCGGCGTAATTTCGATCTCGGGAATCTCGGCGCCGATTGCCTCGAGCCGCTCGGCGGCTGATGCGCCCTCTATCTTTTTGAATTTGGCGTCGAAGACTTTCTCGGCTTCTTCGGCGACCTCGGGTGAATGATATATAGAGATGATTTCTTTTGCCAGCCGGCGTTTTACCTGATTCGGGTGAAATGCGCCGTTTTCTAGACCGGCTTCAATCTCGTCGATTTCCTCTTTCGGAACGTTTGTCGCGAGGCGGTAGTACCTGATCATTATAGTGTCGGGGATCGACATGATCTTGCCGAATTGCTCTTCGGGTGGCTCGGTAAGGCCGATATAGTTGCCTTTCGATTTGCTCATGCGGATAACTCCGTCAGTTCCTTCAAGAATCGGCATTGTGAAGACGACCTGCGGTTCCTGGCCCGCCCAACGCTGTAGGTCTCGGCCGGCCAGCATGTTGAATTTCTGGTCGGTTCCGCCCATCTCGACATCGCATTTAAGCTCAACTGAGTCATAGCCCTGCATAACCGGATAGAGAAACTCGTGCAAGCTAATCGGCACCTGGGCCGCAAAACGCTTGGCAAAATCGTCGCGCTCGAGCATACGCGCGACAGTAAACTGCGCGGTTATTTTCAGAACCGTCTCAAACGGCATTTTTGAAAACCAGCGGCCATTGTAATCGATTATAGTGCGGTCGCGCTCGAGAATTTTAAACGCTTGCTCTGTATAGGTTTTCGCGTTTGCCTCGATGACCTCACCGGGCAGCTGGGGGCGTGTTGTGGAGCGCTCGGTCGGGTCGCCGACACGCGCGGTATAGTCGCCTATTAGAAGCTGCACGGTGTGGCCTAAATCCTGGAACTGGCGGAGCTTCCTCAGCGGCACGGCATGCCCGAGATGAAGATCGGGCGCCGTTGGGTCAACGCCGTATTTAATAAGCAGCGGCTTGCCCTCCTTGACCGATCGTTCAAGCTTTTGTTTGAACTCTTCGAGAGGAATTATCTCCTCGGTCCCGTCTTGTAATATAAATAATTGCTCCTCAGGCGATCTCATTATTACCCCCGCATACGGTATAACACCTAATTATTGCTATTTATGCATAATTTCGCTGACAAAACATACAAAATCGTACCACCGGTCTCATAATTTGTCCAGCTCACGGCAGTGCGGATCGACCTGCAAAGATACCAGGCGAAAGGCAACAACCGAGAATCCGCTTATGCTATAATTCATCCTGTAGTTAATATACAGACGTGCATTTTCACCGGTGGATTGATGTCGAGATACACGCAGAAAAAACGATCAAAGCGTAAAGCGCGAAATAGAATAAAACTCCAGATCGCCGCTTCGCTACTTGTGTTTAGCATACTAACAGTGCTGGCGCTGTCGTTTAGCGGGCTTATGGCGGTCGGCACCGTCCTGAGCAATTTGCCCAAACTCGACGATCAAGAAGTTCACCAGAACTGGCAGACGACAAAAATTTATGCGGCCGATGGTACGCTCCTCACCAGTCTTTACTACGAGCAAGACCGCGTAGTCGTTCCGCTTGCTAAAATATCTCCTCACCTGCAACATGCAGTCATCGCGATTGAAGACGAGCGTTTCTATAAACACAAGGGATACGACCCGCAGGCAATCGGCCGCGCACTCATGACCGATATCGAACAAGGCCGGTATGTTGAAGGTGCCAGCACGATTACCCAGCAATACATCAAGAACACCATCGTTACCCGCGAGAAAACATTTGACCGCAAATTAAAAGAGGCGGCGCTGGCCGCGCAGCTTGAACAGAAGTTTTCAAAGAACGAAATCCTGGATAAGTACCTCAATACCATCTATTTTGGTCACAGCTGGTATGGAGTGGAAACTGCTTCGTGGAACTTTTTCGGCAAGAGGGCAAGCGACTTAACGCTGCCCGAGGCCGCGCTGCTTGCGGCAATGATTAAGTCGCCGAATAACTTCTCTCCGTATACGCATCCCGATCTGGCTAAGGAGCGCCGCGACCTCGTCGTCGCGCATATGCTTCAGCAAAAGTATATTTCTGCAGTGGAAGCGGCCCAGGCGGTTGGAACACCGATTAAAGTACGTCCAATCATGAAAGCGGTTTCCATTGCGCCGTATTTTGTTGAGTACGTCAAGCAAGAGCTGCTTAAGAAATATGATGAGAATGTTGTGTTCAAAGGTGGGCTTCGAGTTTACACAACAATTGATTTGAAGACACAAAAAATGGCCGAGGATGCTGCATGGTCGGCGCTCAATCGCACGGGTGACCCATCGGCGGCGATTGTCGCAATCGATCCAAAGATCGGTTTTATCCGCGCTATGGTGGGTGGACGCGACTTCAACAAGAGCAAATATAACCTGGCGCTTAGTAATAACCGCCAGCCGGGATCATCCTTTAAGACGTTCGTCTTTGCGGCAGCTATAGAAAACGGGATATCACCATCCGATACATATGACTCGTCGCCCTGTAAAATCGATGTGCCAGGAAGCGTACCGTGGGAAGTCAATAACTATACCGAGGGTAGTGGCTACGGGCCAATGACGCTTCGTGAGGCGCTCGTCAAATCAGTAAACGTTGTGTTCGCACACTTGATTATGGATGTGGGGCCGCAAAAGGTTGTCGATCTAGCAAAGAAGATGGGTATAACGAGTAATATCAACGCCAACCCCGCGATCGCACTTGGGGGATTCGCTCACGGCCCGAGTGTTCTTGAGATGGCAAACGCGTACGCGACGCTGGCAAACGGTGGTAAGCACCTTCCCCCGGTCGCCATTACAAAAGTAACCGACTCACAGGCAAAGCTGATCGAACAATACCAACCGAAGCCCGAGCAGGTTATTAGCGAAACTACCGCTTACCTCGTCACCAATGTTCTACAAGATGTTGTCCGCTACGGTACGGGTACGCGAGCCGGGATAAGCCATGCGTGCGCCGGCAAGACCGGAACCGCAACCGAATACCGTGATGCCTGGTTCTGCGGCTTTACACCCGATCTGGCCGCCGCGGTCTGGGTTGGCTACCCGCAGGGCCAGATTCCGATGATGAACGTTCATGGGATACGCGTAGCCGGCGGTACCTTCCCGGCACAGATTTGGGGCCAGTTTATGGGTAACGCTACGCGCGGTACGCCGTATACTGATTTTCCTCATCCGAAAAACGGCATAAAAGAAGTTCGCGTCTGCACACAAACGGGATTGCTGGCGAACACATTTTGTCCTGATGTCGAATACCGGCCGTTCTTACGCTCCAAAGCTCCGCGCGAGAAGTGCAAGGTACATGTCGCGCCAGGGATTACCGAGATACCAAATGTTGTGGGGATGCGTCAGCCAGACGCGATCAAAGCACTGACTGACGCTCATTTCGGTTACAGTATTGTGAAACAGGTGGACAATGAGGCATCAAAAGGTGTCGTTATATCTCAGATTCCCGGTGCCGGGCAGCGGGCACGGCAAAACGCCGTCATCCAGCTTATTCTCAGCACGGGCAAGAGTATAAATCTCAGCAGCCCGACGACGCAACAATAACTATCCGTTACTGGGTTACTCAAACCCTAAGTGCTGATATGCGCGCTCGGTGGCAATACGGCCGCGTGGTGTGCGCTGGATGAAACCGAGCTGTAAGAGATACGGCTCATAAACGTCCTCGAGCGTTTCAGGCTCTTCCCCGATTGTCGTCGCAAGCGTGTTCAGGCCAACCGGAGCGCCGCTGAATTTTTCAATAAGCGCACCCAATATTTGCAGGTCAAGCCTATCGAGCCCAAGCGCATCCACTTCCAGAAATGCCAGCGCCATATCGGCTAGCTCTTTTGTTATCCGGCCATCGCCTTTGACCTGGGCATAATCGCGTACACGTTTGAGCAGCCTGTTGGCAATACGCGGAGTTCCGCGTGATCGGCGGGCTATCTCTTGTGAGCCCTTCCCATCAACCTCAACACCGAGAATTGTTGCCGAGCGCGTAATGATGCTATCGAGCTCTTTGGTGTCATAGTAATCAAAACGGCAGTTGACCCCAAAGCGGTCGCGAAGCGGTGATGTTATAAGGCCCTGCCTGGTCGTTGCGCCGACAAGCGTGAAATGCGGTAGCTCGAGGCGAAGCGTGCGGGCAGACGGGCCTTTCCCGATGATGATATCGAGCTCAAAGTCTTCCATTGCCGGGTACAGAATCTCCTCTACCTGGCGACTTAATCTGTGAATCTCATCAATGAAAAGCACATCGTTTGGCTGCAGGTTGGTAAGGATTGCCGCGAGATCGCCGGCACGCTCGATCGCCGGACCGGATGTAATTTTGATGCCGACGCCAAGTTCATTCGCAATTATGCCTGCGAGCGTAGTTTTACCGAGACCGGGAGGACCGCTTAAGAGCACGTGGTCAAGCGGCTCGCCGCGCTCTCTGGTAGCAGAGATAAAAAGATCGAGAGCGTCTTTAACCCATGTCTGCCCGATAAACTCTTCGAGCCGTTTCGGCCGCAAGGTCCGATCGAAATCTACATCTTCTTCTATAAATGAAGTGGTTATTACACGATCATCCATTGTTCCAACCTATCCTAATGCTTGTACTTACTATACTTTATACGGTGCTAATCGGTTCCGGCCTGTTTCGCGCCATACGCTGCAACGGCCGCTTCGATAATCCGATATGCGTCCTCTTTGGATTCCCAGCCCTCAACACCGGTCTTCTTGGCCTCAAGATCTTTATATACTTCGAAGAAGTGACTGATCTCGTGTAAGAGATGCTGCGGTACTTCTTCGAGCGAATTGATATAGTTCCAACGCGGGTCGGCAACCGGTACGCATAATATTTTATGGTCGGGGCCCTTCTCGTCCCACATTTTAAAGAGGCCGACGGGTTTTGCTTCGATAAGACACCCGGTAAACGTCGGCTCTTCAAGCACTACCAGCGCATCCAGGGGATCACCGTCTTCGGCCAAAGTATCCGGGACAAAACCATAATCCGCAGGGTAATGCACCGATGAAAACAGCAGGCGGTCGAACTTAAAACAACCTAGCTTCTCATCGTATTCGTACTTATTGCGGCTCCCCTTTGGTATTTCGACCACCACCATGATGGTTTCGTAGCATCTATCACTTCGCATATTTTAAAAGGACCTTTCTCGAGGTTTCTCTTAATGTAACCAAAACCGGCACAGGCGTAAACGAACTAGCTTCTGACCAGGTTTTTTAGACCATGCTTTACCAACGTCTCAACAGTGAGCTCAGATCCGTCGGGCGTAAAGTTCTCCAGGGCCTTCTTGGCCTCGGCAGCCGAATAACCTAGGTTTAGGAGCGCGCTTCGCGCTTCCTCGTATATCGAGGCATCAAGCGCTAATGCTGCCGGAATAAAATCGACGTCGGGGAGCGCAAGCTTTTCTTTCAGCTCGAGAACAAGCCGTTGCGCGCTCTTCTTGCCGATACCCGGAACCGAGCTTATGAGCGCGATGTCCTCACTTGCAATAGCTGCTTTTAGCGCGTTGACCTCAAAAGCCGACAGTATGGCCAGCGCGACCTTCGGGCCGATGCCGCTCACGGAGATCAGTTTTTCGAAAACCTCGCGCTCGGCCACTGAGTTAAAACCGAATAGCTGCATGCTATCCTCGCGAACATGCATGTATGTGTAGACAAAAACCGGTTCACCGCGCGGCGGCATGGCCGCAAGGGCGTTATTCGACATATGCACGCGGTAGCCGACCCCGGCTACATCGATATCGACACATGTTATGTTTTTGTCCTCAAGTTTCCCCCGTAAAAATGCGATCATTGCATACCCTTCTGACGCTCTTTTTCGCGCTTATTTTCACGCTCAAGCTGCTGTGCGATTGCCTTATTTAACGATGAAGCCTGAGGTTGCCCGTTCGCTGCCCTCTCCAGTTGTTGCGCTGCATTATTTGCCTGTTCGGCTGCAAGGTTCGCATGATACGAGTGAGCATGGCAGATAGCAAGCGCCAGAGCATCGGCGGCATCGTCCGGTTTTGGTATTTCGTGTAGATTTAGAATTGCCTTCACCATCTGCTGCACCTGGGCTTTCTCGGCGCGCCCGTAGCCGACCACCGATTGTTTTACCTGAAGCGGCGTGTACTCGGCGACAGGAATACCGCCATCCGCCGCTACCAGTAGACATACGCCGCGCGCCTGACCGACGGCTATCGCCGTGCGCACGTTGGTGTTGAAAAAAAGCTCCTCCACCACGAAATGATTCGGCCGGTGCCGTGCGATCAAGTTCTTAATGCTATCGTAAATCTGCTGAAGCCTAAGCTCGGTCGCGACCTTGGCTTCAGTCGAGATAATCCCATAGTCTTTGACCTTAAAGCGATTACCCTCGTATTCAAGAACGCCGAAGCCGGTTGTAGCCGTACCCGGATCAATCGCCAGAATAATCATATAGTCCTTTTGTCCTTTATCCCTTGCCTCTTTATGGCTCTTGGTTGTTCTTGCAAAGATTTCTTGCTGTGATTCTTCTATTTTAACGGAATCAGCCGAGCACTCATAGTTGACTGCAGAATCCTACAAACACTACGGGTAAGAGTCCGGGCCCAGCGGTTTATTCTCTCATCGAACGTGTGTTTGATTATAGCAAAAAAACAGCTAATCGCCAATGATTAGCTGTTTTCATTTATAGCGGCTCAAATCCGCGATCTTTAGCTATGATCTGTTAGCGGCAACGCTACACTCTAAGGTCTACGACAGCGCCTCCAAAATCTCGGCGGGTATATCGAAGTTTGAGTACACGTCTTGCACGTCGTCATTATCCTCCAGTGCGTCGATAAAGCGCAGTACTTTCTCTGCCTCTTCTTTGGTAAGCTCGACCGGATTTTTAGGGATGAGTGCTATTTCGGCGAGCGCAATGCCGATACCGTGCTTCTCAATCACGTTCCTCACATAATTAAGTTCCGTGGGGTCCGTGGTGATCTGCCACTGATCGTCTTCGCTCGTCATATCCTCAGCACCGGCTTCTATTGCCAGCGAGAAAAGCGCGTCCTCTTCGATTGGATGACTTTTGTCGATTGCGATAATTCCTTTACGGTCAAACATCCACGCGACCGAGCCGGATGAGCCCATGTTGCCACCGTATTTAGTAAAGATATGGCGTACATCGGCTGCGGTACGGTTGCGGTTATCCGTCATGACATCAACCAGGATTGCGACGCCGACCGGGCCAAACCCTTCGTAGGTCAACTCCTCGTACACAGCGGCCCCAAGCTCGCCCGCGCCCTTCTTGATAGCCCGCTCGATGTTGTCCGTCGGCATGCTGTAGCTTTTCGCTTTTTCTATTGCATTAGCGAGCGCTGCGTTCATGTCCGGGTTGCTGCCGTTTCGGGCGGCGACCATAATGGCACGGCTGAGTTTGCCGAAGAGCTTTCCGCGCTTAGCATCCTCTTTCCCTTTCTTGTGCTTAATTGTTGCCCATTTAGAATGCCCTGACATCAGGCCTCCTTTATCATATCGATGAAATATTTATGTATTCTTGTATCCCCGGTAAGCTCGGGGTGAAACGCCGACACAAGGATGCTTCCTTGTCGAGCCATTACCTTAATATTACCAAATTCGCTCATTAATTCGACACTATTATCTATTTTTTCAATCCAGGGCGCCCGGATAAAGACAGCTTTGAACGAACCGACGTCTTTTATCTCGAGGTCGGCTTCAAAACTCTCGCGTTGCCTACCGAACGCATTACGCCGCGCTTCGATGTCCATCAGCGAAAGAAGCGGCTGGTCGCCCTCGGAAATTTTCTTCGCCAGCAGGATCATACCGGCGCAGGTGCCGTAAATCGGCTTGCCCTGTGCGTGAAAATCGCGAATTGCGTCGATAAAGCCGTACTCGAGCATCAGCTTACCGATGGTCGTGCTCTCACCGCCCGGAATGATAAGCCCGCCAACCCGGTCAAGCTCGTGGGGCCACTTAATGGCAGCACCGGTTGCTCCCAATTGTTCTATGTGCTGTAAATGCTCGCGAACCGCTCCTTGAAGAGCCAGAACGCCAACGCTCAAACTGCTCACTTCTATCTATCCTTAAACGATATTATGGGCGGAAGTGCATCCGCCCAAATTGTCTTCAAATTGTGTCAATTGTGTCTATACTGTGCTGCACCGAAGATTGATTGGTATGCTACCAGCCGCGCTCCTGCATCATCTCTGCTGCCGGAATCTGGCTGATCTCGATACCGACCATCGGCTCACCCAGGTCTTGTGAGACCTTCGCAAGCAAGGCCGCATCTGTGTAATGCGTGGTCGCCCGAACGATCGCTTTTGCGCGCTTCGCCGGATCGCCGCTCTTGAAGATACCGGAGCCGACAAAGACACCGTCAGCACCAAGCTGCATCATCAGCGCGGCATCAGCCGGTGTTGCGACACCGCCGGCTGAGAAGTTTACAACGGGAAGCTTTCCGTTATCGTGAATCCACTTTACGAGCTCATACGGCGATTGCAGGTCTTTTGCGGCCGCAAAGAGCTCATCTTCGCGCAAGCCCTTAAGCCATGCGATACCTTCGTTAACCGCGCGCATATGGCGCACCGCTTCGACAATATTGCCGGTACCCGGCTCACCTTTGGTGCGAATCATTGCCGCGCCTTCCGTGATGCGACGAAGCGCTTCCCCCAGATTACGACATCCGCACACAAACGGAACCTTAAAATCCCACTTGTTAATGTGATGCGACTCGTCGGCCGGGGTGAGTACTTCGCTCTCATCGATGTAGTCGACGCCGAGCGCTTCCAATATCTGCGCCTCAACAAAGTGCCCTATCCGGGCTTTTGCCATAACCGGGATGGTAACGCAGTTGACGATACGCTCGACAATCGTCGGGTCTGCCATACGCGCAACGCCGCCGGCCGCCCTAATATCTGCAGGAACACGCTCGAGCGCCATAACAGCGACAGCACCGGCATCTTCTGCGATTTTGGCCTGCTCGGGCGTGGTTACATCCATAATAACACCACCCTTTAGCATTTCGGCCAGGCCGGTCTTTACTCTTAGCGTTCCAGTTTCAACCATGTATGTTTTCTCCTTTTCACAATCCTTAAGCTTGTATCATATCATACAAAAACAAAAACCTTGCCGCAACTGCTCAAATAGCCGGATTAACCGCCAACTGGATTATGCGTAGCTGTAATATTACTGCTACTTCTGACACCGCGGGCAAAAATGGGTCCCCCGCCCGGCGACCTTGATTTTCACAACGGTCCCGCCGCAACGTTCTTCGCAGGGCTCACCTGTCCTATTGTAGACCTTAAAAAAGTTGGTAAAGTTGCCCCTCTCGCCGAAAGCATCCGTGTAGTTAGCTATTGAACTTCCTCGCTGCTCGATCGCTTTCGATAAAAGTGAGCGAATGCAGCCGTACATTCGCTCTATCTCTTCGTCCGTAAGCGTGCCCGCGGGCCGTTCAGGGTGTACTCGCGCACAAAACAGGGTCTCATCGGCGTAGATGTTACCTATTCCCGCAATAAACGTCTGGTTCATCAGTAAAGGCTTAATCTTATGCTGGGGGCGCCGCTCGAGCATCTCATGAAACCGTGCAAGCGTGAATTCATCAGAGAGCGGCTCGGGCCCAAGATGTGCAAATTGCGGCGACTCCATAATACCTGCCTGCGGCACGCTCATTACGTAGCCGAATTTCCTAAAATCACGGTAACGCAGTTCGTAGCCATTCGATAGCGTCAAGATAACCTGTGCAAGATCTCTACCCGGTGCGTCAGCGGGTGCATATGTAAGCGTTCCCGCCATCATAAAGTGAAAGAGAAGTGCTTTATCGGAGGAAAGGTAGACTATCAAAATTTTAGCCCTTCTGCCGGTTCCCTTGATGAATGTTCCTTTAACTTGCTCAATAAACTCTTCGGGCGGCGCACGAAGCACCTTCGGCACAGGCACCTCGACATCGACTATCTTTAACCCTAAAACCGTGTCTTCTAATCCCCGGCGTATTGTTTCCACTTCAGGCAATTCAGGCATTTTTCTATCCTTACGTCTCGAGTACTTGCATGCTAAACGCTATCCAAGTAAGCTAAACCCACATAACGAATACATAGTTTACTGCATAACATGGGTGTTATATGTTTTTCCAAAGGGAATAACATATAAAACACATTATACCGGGGGCATAGATTGATACCTATTAGAGACGATAACCCAACTAGGCGGTTTCCGGTTGTAACCATATCGCTCGTAATCATTAACTTTGCAATCTACATTTATATGTACCTTATCTTGCCCAGCCCCGACCCGATTATCCTCAAGTATTCGCTGATCCCCTTGGCCATAAAACAGCAGTTTATTGGGCTACCGCCTACAACACCGTCAATCCAGCCTGCTTATCTTACGCTTATAACAGCCATGTTCTTGCACGGCGGTTTCTTGCACATTGCTTCCAATATGTTGTTCCTGTGGATTTTCGGCAACAACGTCGAAGATGTGCTCGGGCGCTTTAAATACTTGGTATTTTATTTACTCTGCGGTATCACCGGGTCGTTACTGCAAATGTCGCTCAACTTCAACTCGGATATTCCCAATCTCGGCGCGAGCGGCGCGATATCGGGTGTTCTTGGGAGCTACCTCATACTCTTCCCCAACGCGCGGGTGCTTACCGTCTTTGTTGTCCTTTTCTTTATTGAGATAGCCCGCCTACCGGCGTTTATTATTATCGGATTCTGGTTTCTGTTGCAGGTATTTTCAGGACTATTCAGCGGTGTCGCAGGCGGGGGCGTCGCGTACTTTGCCCATATCGGCGGGTTTATTGCGGGCTTGGTCATGACGGTATTATTAACACGACGACGGCCCCACCGGGCTGCGTTTTAACCGTGCGGCGTCTGCTTGTGCGCACGTAGCAGATATACTTTTGATTGTTGGTTACATAATACAGAATATGCGTTAGAATTACATTTATAGCAATAGCAGTCACTGTACTCTTGATAGCAATTTTTGAACCCTCGCAGCTTGAGCTAGAATTTTAAAGCCTACGGCCTTCTCTCAAGGTGTACTTCGAACGCTAAAACTTTGATTTGATAACAACATTTAAGTATTCTATAAAGTATTCTATATGCTAATGCGCACAACCACTGCGCATTAGCATATAGAATAACGAAAACCGGTACAATTACTTACATGTAGAAGTGCCTTTAACCTGCTACGTGTAAGTTTCAAAATACAAACCGTATAGGGCTCTCGTAACGAGAGCGAAAGGGAGGAGATATTTTTGAAAAAATATGCACCGGCAAATATTCGAAATGTGGCGCTCGTCGGCCATGGTGGTAGCGGTAAAACCACACTTGCCGAAGCAATGCTGTTCGCTACGGGAGCGATCAGCAGGTTTGGCAAAGTCGACGAGGGCAACACGACGACCGATTTCGATCCTGAAGAGGTCCGACGTAAGTTTTCGATTAATGCCTCCCTCGCCCCCTGTGAATTCAACAACCATAAGGTCAATATTATCGATACCCCCGGATACACCGATTTTGTCGGTGAGGTATACGGCGCCTTGCGTGCCGTCGATATAGCCGGCATTGTGGTTGATGCGGTCTCCGGCCTTGAGGTCCAGACCGAACGGGTGTGGGGGATCGCAGACGAGTACGGGCTTGCTAAGTTTGTCATTATCAACAGAATGGACAAAGAGCATGCCAATTTTAACGAAGTCCTCAGTGTTCTTCAGGAAGTCTACACCGATAAGGTCACCCCGCTACAACTCCCAATCGGAAGCGAAGCAAATTTCAAAGGCGTCGTCGACGTGCTTAAGCAAAAAGCATACATAACCGCCAACGGCATGCACTCGGTTGAAGACATTCCGGGCGACCTCGCCGATGAGGCGGCATCCGCGCGCGACGCTCTGATTGAGCGTGTAGCTGAAAGCGACGATGCTTTAATGGAAAAATACCTCGATGAAGGCGTGCTTTCTGATGCTGAGGTTATGGCGGGTCTGAAAAAAGCGGTTGTCTCGGGTCAGGTAATCCCGGTTACCTGCACGGCGGCATTTAGCGCAGTCGGTGTCAATGGGCTGCTCAATGCAATCATCGACTACCTGCCCTCACCGGTTGATCGCGGCCCGGTTACCGCAATCGATCCAAAAACAGAGGCTGCTATAGAGTGCCAGCCAAAAGAGGCGGCACCGCTCGCCGCATTCGTATTTAAAACCGTAGCCGACCCATATGTCGGTAAGCTCAGCTATTTTAGGGTATTCTCGGGCGACTTCAAAGCCAACTCGACAGTTGCCAACGCGAGTCGCGGCAAGAAAGAGCGCGTTGGGCATGTCTTTGTTGCGCGGGGTAAAACCACCGAGGATGCAACCGATATTCCCGCTGGTGATATCGGTGCCGTTGCAAAACTCGCCGATACTATGACCAGTGATACGCTCTGCGAGGAGGGTAAAGCCGCAATTTTACCGGCAGTAAAATTCCCGGAACCGGTTATCTCGGTAGCAGCCTCAGCTAAGACCAAGGGTGACGAGGAGAAACTCGGAATCTCACTTAACAGGCTCGCCGAAGAAGATCCAACCCTCACCGTTAAGCGGGATGCCGAAACCCATCAGACGGTTTTGTCTGGCATGGGCGACATGCACCTCGACGTTATTACCGAGCGATTGAAAAGGAAGTTCGGCGTTGAGGCGGCGCTTTCAGCGCCTCGCATTCCGTTTAAGGAGACAATTAAGGGCTCTTCCTCGGTTCAGGGCCGTCATAAAAAACAATCGGGTGGCCGCGGCCAGTTCGGCGATGTCTGGGTTAAAGTCGAACCGCAGCCACGCGGTGTAGGCTTCGAGTTTGTCGATAAGATCGTCGGCGGTGTCGTACCGCAGCAGTATCGCCCCGCAGTAGAAAAAGGCATCCGGGAGGTCATGGACCAGGGCATCCTTGCCGGTTACCCGGTTGTCGATATCAAGGTCACGCTTTACGATGGCTCATATCACGCGGTTGACTCATCAGAAATGGCCTTTAAGATCGCGGGTTCGCTCGCCATTAAGAAAGGCTTCATGGATGCGAAGCCGGTTCTGCTCGAGCCGATTATGAAAGTTGAAGTTACGGTGCCCGATCAGTATATGGGTGACGTCATCGGCGACCTTTCGAGCCGTAGGGGTAAACCGCTGGGCTCTGAGCCACGTGGACGTAACGTTATCGTAAACGCACTTGTTCCGGTTGCCGAGATGGCCACGTACGCGAGCACGCTTCGCTCGATTACATCGGGCCGCGGTGCGTATCATATGGAGTTCGATCACTATGAGGAAGTCCCTGCTGATACCGCTAAGAAGATCATCGAAGCATACGAGAAAGAGCGCGCAACCGGTTCGTAATCATCAGCAAAGCCGACACACTTGGACCAGATTTTCGGGCATCTTGAATAAAAATAAAAGGCGGGAGAAATTCTCCCGCCTTTTATTTTTTTGTACACAGTCAGATCAACCGCTAGCACTTGCTTTAAAGACCTTGGCGTCCCGTAATCGCCGCACCCAAACGCGATATCCCTCTGCGGAACCATCGTCTAGTTTATAGGGTCACCCGTTACCGTGCCTTTAAATCTCCCTGCTTTCGGAATATCGATATAAACGGTCGCACCGACTATATTCATGCTGAAGCTAATTTTATCGCTTGCAGCTTTCTGGTCCGAATACTGGGCCTGCTCACCGCGTATGCCCTTGGCTTTAATATTGAGCGAGCCCCGGCCCTTTATGTCCATATAGCCGAAGCTATAAAAATCTGGGTTCGCTACGGCTTTGTCCTCAGCCGTCGGCTTGGGTAGTGTGTTGGTCGTCTTACTGCCCTTGCCCGGAGGTACGAGCGTTGCTAACGTGACCGTATCGCCGCTGGATGATTTACCACTATTGCTTTTCTGAGCATCCGAGAAGTTCACGACTTTGAACGTGAAGTCCTTGGCGTCCCCTTCCCCGTTTACACCGCCCATGACCTTAATAACAGACTGCGGTATCCCTTTGAACTTACTAAAATCCGCTTTTATGGTTAAGCGCGCCGTGCCCCTGTAGGTGCCTATGGGATCGGTACCTCCGGCTTTGGTGGCCGTAAACTTAAGCGTATAATCAATCGGCAAACCTTGCGACTCAATAGTATGCTTATCGTTCACATTAATCGTCCAGTTAGCGTTGACTTCTTTTGATTTCCCGGTCGTCGTTGTCGCTTTCGCCGCCTTGCCGCCCTTTTCGGCCTCTTTGCAGCCGACTACGGTAAGGATGCTAAGAGCAAGTAATAGTGCTAATAAAAGTGCGGATAGTTTTTTCATAATGCCTGGTCGCCCCCTTTGTAATAATAGTTCTGCTTTTTATCGTGAATTCTTAACTTACTAGTTGCTGCACAGCAATAACTATAACCGAATTAGAGCTTGCCTTCTATATAGTTGTCGGACAACAAGCAGTCGCAGAACATAACTATCCTCCGGCCTTGTATGAAGTAGTGATTCCAAGAAGTTCTCAATTTTGTGCAAATGTTAATACCCTGGCCAGCATGCCAGAGAATCTAAACCACATGCTTGAATCCTATTATTCAAACAAGGCTCAAGCATTGAACAATAATTTCATATAAGTTGCCTATCGCTCGGATATATGATGGAACACAAACACCTTAAAGGCCGTCTAATAGATAAACCACAATTTATGAAGTGCTAGGGGAAACTCAGCGCACAGAATGAGGAGCTGATGAATGATGACAAGAAATGCATCGTTACTCTTAATGGCCGTTGTGCTTGGCGTAGCGCTGCTGGCGGGCGTCGCGATCGTAAGTCGCCCGGCGACCGTCGGCATCGCGGCGGATACACCGACGCTTCGCAACACGATCACCGTTTCCGGTGAGGGTAAAATCTACACCGCCTCCGATCAAGCTTCAATCTCACTTGGCGTACATACCGTGCGGAGCACCGCATCTCGTGCGATGGGTGACAACGCTACTGCTATCACTAAGGTGGTCGCCGCTCTCCGCTCAGCCGGGCTAAACGAAGATGAGATAAAGACAGGCAACATATCCCTCTATCCACAACAAGATTGGCAAGAGGGCCACGCACCAAAAATTCTAAGCTACACGGCCGACAATAGGGTAATCGTAAAAACCAAGAAGCTTGATAAGCTCGGCGCCATAATCGACGCGGCAACGACTGCGGGTGCTACCGATATTTCCGAGCTTAGATTTGAATTAAGCGAGGACAGCAACGCTAAACAGGATGCAATAAAGCTTGCAGTGCAAAACGCCCGCAAGAAAGCAGACGCGCTCGCACAAGAGCTCGGTGTAGCCGTAGGCGGCCCGATCATTACAAGCGAGAGCACGCAAGACTCAAGCCCGGTCGTCCCTTATGCCCTAATGAACAGCGCCGCCGGCGCAGCCAAAGAAATGGCGCCGGCAACACCGGTAATGCCGCAGGATGTTCAGGTTATCGTCAATGTCAGCGTATCGTTCGAGATGAAATAGCAGGTTTTGACGATATTGCCGGCTTACTTGTCTCCATATACGTTGGACAGAGGCCGTCCAACGTATATGTTTATTACTTATTAACAACTGTTCATTATATGTTAACGTTTGTAATTTTTTACGGTACATTAGCAGGGATCACAGCATACTTCGCATATGGCCTGTAAAACTCGTGTATAAGTACTCAAATGTTAGTATGTAAGCGATTAAAAAGGCGCCAATTTCTCCCATATCACAAAGAATTGGCGCCTTTGATTTGCAGATATTTCTGAATTCCTTAAATTATCTTACCAATCTCCGCTGGCGCCGCCGCCACCGGACCCTCCGCCGCCAAATCCTCCGAAACCGCCGCTGTCACCGCCGCCACCGAAGCCTCCGGGACCCCAGCCTCCTCCGGCCCACCATGGGATCATCGAGGCGTCTTTGTGTTCGTTGTGCTTTTTCTTGTCATGATCGTTGTAGGCACGGGACACCACATAATCTAAGAGTAGGCCGAGCGGAACAAGCATCGAGAGCAGGATAACGCCGACGATTACCGAAAACAACATGACAATGAGACCGACGATTGCACCAAGTGCGCCACCAAGCCACCAACTCTTTGTACGCCCAAGAACTGAAACAAGCCACTGGAACAATCCCAGACCTAAAAACAAGGCCGGGTAGATGAGCCAGGTTAAATCCCGCACGCTAAAGTTGTGCCCCGGGTTGATACCCGAGATTGGGCTTGTTGCCGGTGTGTAGTCGCCGGAAATCGTTTTAATAATCGCGTCAACACTTGCCGTAACGCCGCCGTCATAATCCCCTGCTTTAAAAGCGGGTGTGATAGTGTTGCGAATTATTGCGAATGACCGGCCATCGGTAAGATTCGGTTCAAGGCCATAGCCGACCTCAATTCTCACTTTGTGCTCCTTCTCCGCAATGAGGAGCAACACGCCGTTATCTTTATCTTTCTTACCGATCTGCCATTTCTCAAATAGACGAACCGCGAAATCCTCAACCGTGGTCCCCTGTAAATCGCGAACGGTAACCACCGCTATCTCATTACCTGATTTCTGCGTATAGTCGCGCAGGTTCTTTTCAAGCGTATCGTTTGTCTGTTGCGAGAGCATGCCAGCGAAATCGTTAACATGCCCCTCCGGCTGCGGCAGTTTTAGGGCGGCATAGGCAACCCCAAACATAGTAGCCAGTAAAACAGTAATCAGTAATGCGCATAATAAAGCGCGAACATAGTGCTTCATTCTCTTAATTCCCTAAATCAACTTTTGGTGCATTCTCAGCCCCGGCCGCGCTCTCAAAGAGCTGCTTTTCGGAAAATCCGAAGATACCCGCGAACATGACGCCAGGAAAACGCGCAACGCTGGTGTTGTATTCGGTCGCGACATCGTTATAGCGCCGACGCTCGACTGAAATGCGGTTTTCCGTCCCTTCAATTTGCGCCATAAGCTGCTGGACGGTTTCATTTGATTTGAGCTGTGGATAGTTTTCGACGATCACGAGAAGCCTACTGAGAGCGCTTTCGACATCGTTAGCCGCTTTTACTTTATCAGCCGGCGTCTGTGCCCCTGAGTAGCGTGTACGCGCTTCGGCAATCTGGCCGAAAACCTTTTGCTCTTGCTTCAACGTGCCTTTGGTCGCTGAAACAAGATTCGGTATAAGGTCAAAACGGCGCTGGTACTGCGTTTCTACCTGCGCCCATTGGTTGTCAACAGCCTTACTCTTGCTTACAAAAGAATTATAATAGCTGGTGAAAATCCCCGCGATAACAACTAGTATGACTACTATCGCGCCAATAGCGATAAGGCCTTTTTTCATCGTATATTATCCTCCAATAGATTAAAGAATGAGCCTTTTTCTGTCATGCTCAGGACAAAGCTTTTTTATGTCATGCTCAGGACTAAACTCGTTTGCCCTCGCAGCAATGAGCGACCGCGCGAAGCATCCACCGCCTTCTAGTCAAGAAAACACCTCCTTGCCTCGAGTCGTTCTTCATCTGATCGACCATGGTGGCCACAGAACAAATCGGAACAACATGAAAACGTGCTAAAATATCGTATACAGTACGAACGAATTTTTTTGCCGTTAAGCGAGTAAAATACCTGTTGTCCTTCACGCTTAGAGCACACTATCCCGGCATTTTTTAGGATCGCAAGGTGTTTTGAAACCGTAGGTTGGGGCACCTTGAGTCCGCGAACAAGATCGCTTACACACATCTTCTCTCTTTTCTCGAGCAATGACAAGATTTTTTGCCGCGTTGGATCAGACATCGCTTGGAAGAATGTAAGCATCGTTCGTGGCACCCTCATGCATGACTCCTCGAAGATATCATCATATGCCGATAATAGAATATGTTAAATGACAAGCATTAGTCTGTCAACTAGTTGTCTTGGGGTTAAATATGAATGTTTACCAGCTAAATGTTCAGGATTAAAGATTAATTCTATCAATTAGTTATTCAATATTAATCGCGAAGGTTGGGCAATTAATTATTCGAGATCAAGCATGCGTTAGAGCGGCCCAGACAACATACTGTGTGCTAAGCGGCCTCAAACACCTGGTAAACATCATTGTGCTCGGGCAAAGACGAAATTGCTCCCAAGCCCGGGGTCTTAAGACCGGCGGCTATATTGCCGAGCCACGCGGCTTTATGCACATCATAGCCCCTAGCTAGACCGTGTAAGAACGCTCCGCAAAACGTATCACCCGAACCAAATGTATCGTAGACCTTACCTGCTTTAAGCGGTCTAACCTCAGCGATATCCCGCGAATGGCGTTCCCCGACGATACATCCCTGCTTTCCTAGTTTAAGAACGACAACACGGATGCCCTGCTGCCATAATGCCCGGATGAGCATCTCCGGATCTGAGATGCCGGTAAGGGCGGTCGATTCAAGCGGGTGTTTCAAAAACAGAACATCTATATACGGTAGTAACTCTTCAAACCCTTGTCGAGCCGCCTCGGCCGACCATATGCCCGACCGCAACTGAGGGTCGTATGATACTTGTCCCGATTTATTTGCCTTAACAAGCCGGCAAGCCTCGAAAACAGCTCCACCGCAGCTTTCCGATATCGCCTGGCCGACACCGGAAACATGCATGTAACGACCTGCAACTAAATACTCAGTGGCGAGATCATCAACAGAGAGCGTCGACGCGGCGCTATCCTCCCGATATTCAGCATAATTGAACCCACCACCCTCAAACTCGGAAATAAAGTAGACGCCGTTTTTTCGCTCAGGAATTACTTTTACCAGTGATAGATCAATACGCTCGTTGAGCCATTCTTGCAGCAGAAACGGCGCGAATTGATCTTCACCTACTCGAGTTATGAACCCCGTGACGGAGCCGAGCCGAGCCGCCGCTACCAATACATTTAGTGTATCGCCGCCACAGGATTTGCTAAACGTTTCCGCATCAAAAAGCGGCCGGTTGCTATAGAGCTCAACCATGCATTCGCCAATTGATACGATATCAAACTCAGGCATAGTGCCTCCTCGTGTACTCTTAAGGGTTGTATGTGGATGCTTTCAAGCGTTTGGATTTCACGCCTCATATTCACTTTGTAAAGGTCGGCTGCCAACTTGCTTTTTTCCCGAATCGAGCTGACAGTAAACGATTTCGCCTGTACACAGATAGTAGGCGTCGATGATGTGGAGTGAAGAATATCCTGCTCGTCATAGTCAAAGGACTACGCAAACCCTATTCCAAAAAAGCAATTGTTAAGAATATGTGGACGTATGTTCACAACTACGTAACGATGGGCTTTCGTTGTCCATTAATAATGAACGACACCTGATTACGGTAATCCTCGCAATAAAAGATTTCCCTTCAGCTGCGGATTCCAAATATTCGGATTATGGCAATCAAGGCATACTGAATCGAGGTTCTGTGCAGGAGCGGTCGCTCCTGCCATACCTGCGTTCAATAGATTGGTCATAGTGCTATTTGTCGTTCTCTGTCGCGCACGGACCATCGCTTGTGGTAACTTCCGACGATCACCAGGACGAATTGCTGTTTGCCCGTCAAAGTCGACACCGAACAGGTCGTCTTTGAGCATTTTCCAACCAAGTGTTCGGTGAGGCCAGCTAAACCCATTATCACAGCATGCTGGTTCTGCGTGTGCGCTGTTACTCGAGTTCCAATCAGTAGGATAAACGATCGTGGTGCCTGAACTCGGCGCAACCCGAACGGTAGCATCGGTTACGTTTATGAGCACTTTCGATTTAACACCTGCCATGCCCGCTGGAACCGGTGATAGAGCGGTTTGTATATTGCCGGGAAATGATGGTCGCGGGTATTGGCCGGAAGCTTGCAGCATTTCCGAATTACTATGGCAAATCTTACACGTACTAGAGCCACGATGGCATCCGCGGCAACTCGGACCATTGTTAATATTGTCTTCCGGATCAAAGTAGCGAGCACCGTGTTCTTGCTCGCTCGAATCATGTCCGGAACCAATCACATATGCCTGTATGTCGGTTTTACCCATGAGCGCAAGATCCTCAGAAAACATGGCAACTTGCTCGGTAGCAAGACCGGCGTTGCCATCATGACAATCAGCACAGAATTGACTAATCTGAAACCCATCCGACATTGCCCCACCCGAGCGTGAAGGATGATCCCAATCAATGGCTTGTTTATGTACGGGAAATCTATGTTGCCTACCATTAAAGGATATTGCGAGCGAAGTTTTTACATCACTATCGGAGATTTCTTTGCCGGTTGTCGGGTTAGTCTCACGATCAGGGTTTTTAAGCAAAAGCCATGACCCGGCCGGATACTGCAAATTTTTATGCGACATGCTAAGAGCTGTTATAGCATTATACCCTGGATTATATATCGGAAATGTCATAGTTCCATTATTGGAAAAGCCGAGAAGCCTTTTAGGGTTAGCGTGGGGCGAATGACAGTCAAAGCATGAAAAACCGCCAAGCCAGTAGCTTGGCGTATAAGCTGGGTACGTATCATCCGGAGCCCGCCAATTACCCTTTGAGATTCCGTAGCCCATTGAATGCCCAACACCGTATTCAACTGTGTGTTCGCTGTTATTATCGGTCTTGATGTCGAATCCAGCCCCAGCCCCACTACCGTGGCACCAATCACATGCCTCAAACCTGGTATCAGACCTGGTCAATTTAAAAATGCCTGACGAGGCATGCGTCGCGTGGCATTCCCTGCATCGATTTGTACTTGTGAGGTAGTTGCCATGCGCTCCTGCAGCCTGCACTATGAGCTTGCCGTTACTGTCACGTACCGTGCTGACCCCCGTGTATTCCTGCGGGTCATTATAGTTGTACGCATCGGCTCCAAAGGTATATGGACTATACCATGTGCCTCGCGGGTGAGCGGTACTTTCAAAACCTGGATAGTAGTTCACTATCCGCTCGACTGCCCTGTCCCACTTATGGTTACCTTTGCTTGAACTAGCCTCAGTCTTTTGTGTGCTGGCAGACGTACAGCCACAGGCCAACCACACAAGAAGCACCATCGCTAGCGTAAACACCGATGCTCGTTTCACCGGACCACCCCCGCTTTATAATCCCGGTAACGCATTATTCGGGCTGGTAACAACCTCAAAAAATGCTGTATTCCAGCTTTCTGCTAATTAATACCGGGGTATTTTGGGGTGAAACGCGAATGGCTGTTTTTGCAGGAAACTACTCACACAATAACTAACATTGTAGTAGGTGTGGGCAGCGGCGCACACATCAGTATAAACAGACACTGTATAAAACGAGCGGGATGAGTGCTGGTAGAAGCATGTATATTTTACAAGGTTACCAGCTACGCAGGCTAGGATATTCCAGGGTTAAAACCAGTGGATCTAAGGGGTGACCAATAACAAGCGTGTGGATTCTTCATTCTAACGCATGAAACTAAACACTAAGGTAGCCCTTTTTTAAGCGCCTCTTTTGTGCCGGGCTTCCAGACAAACGGATTATGGCAATCAAGACAAACGGCGCCAATTGGGTCTTGGGCCGGCTGTGCCGATATGGCTGAATATTTAACAAGCAGCTGCTTAACCTGAGTCACCTCAACATTTTGGTCATCCAGGTAAACACCATAGAGCTCGTTCTTTAACATCTTCCAGGCAAATGTGCGGTGAGGCCAACTATATCCCAAGTTGACACACTCAGAGGAACATTCCACGCTAGAATTTTTACGCTGAGGATCCCATCTGGCCACAGACTTAAGCTGGAGGCTATCTCTATCTAGCACATGTTGTACCTTATCGGCTTGCACGCCTTCAAAGCCTTTATTAGAAGCGAGGCTTGGATTTGGCGCATAGGCATCGCGCGGCCAGTTGGTCTCTGCCGCTACCCTGCCGGATGTATGGCACAAATCACAATCGCCTCCTGCCCTATGGCAGCTGCGACACGGAGGACCGTTATTCTTACCATCTTCGGTATTAATAAATAGTTTGCCGCTACACTTACCCGGTTGTGAATCATGACCGAAAGCGCGCTCGTAACTGTTGAGGCCCGTCTTACCGTCCGCACCGTTCTCGGGTGAGTATGCTAGCGCAGAAGTGCTGTGAAGCCCGCCATCTCCGTCATGGCAATCAATACAGAGTTCGCTAACCGAACTCGTCTTCTCTAGACGGATATTGGCATCGGATGCCTCTGCCACATTCTTGGCATATGGATTATCCCAGTTAATGGCAACCTTATTAACCGGATACCGTACCAGAGAAGACAAATCGCCATCATAGGTATCGGCAATCTCATAGCCGGATTCAGGATCTATCTCTGGATCCGGGTTTTTCTTAAGGATCCAGCGACCAGATTTATACATAGATGATGAACCTGGTTGAGAAGATGTCTTAAGATCGGTAAAACCCGGGTCTAAGACACCAAAACGAGGCTGGCCTGACTTATTAAATCCAAGAATTCGAGATGGATTTGCGTGTGGCGAATGACAATCGAAACAGCTGAGGCCGCCATACCAGAAGCGCGGGATAAACGCAGGATATGTATCATCTGGAGCCGACCACTTACCGGTTGAAAGCCCATAGCCACGGCTATGGCCCACGCCAAGTTCCGGCTTACCGAATTCGTCGCCTTCCAACGTGACGTAATACGATGATGCGGCACCAAAATCATGGCACCAATCGCACGCGTATATGCCGGCGATAGCAGTTATTTGTATGCCTTGCGCCCGTTTATCAAATCCATGACAGACCCTGCATCGAGAAGGCGTTGTTACATACCTTCCGTGCAAGCCGGTCAACGAGTTACGTACAATAGTATCTGATTCTTCAAAATTGCTGTTTAAACTAGATGATTTAAAGCTACTGGTTAAACTAGATGATTCGAGTTTAGGTGATTCAAATTGCTGTGCGGTAAAAAGGGTGTTTGTATTGTTACTTGCTGCATACGCGGTTGAGATAAAACATGAACTGATAAGGGCGACTAGTACGAGTAGTCGCGCAATCATTCGATATTACGCACCTCTTCAATTACTAACACTGTCAAATGTTACATTTCTTTCCACGTATTCATATATCGGCAGCTAGCTGGAAATATTTAGGTATTTAGTACTAAAGGCATGCTTAAGGAGCCTTCTTGAGGCAAATATTGGGGCGTTATTGCTTATTTGCGGATGTTTTCGGGGTCTTTCACGGACATATTGGGGGGCTACTGAGGCAAGCTGATCTTTATGGGCTCAGTAAGCTCAAAGTCACCGAGCATGCACTCTTTGACCTGTGGACATGGAAAAAACCACACTGTTTCAGTTACTGTTTGTCCTGCGTGGAGAATATGATCGTGGGCATATGCAAAGTCAGTGCTGTTTTTTGCCCAGATTGGAACCTGTCCGTAGGAGTAGGTTAAATGGTTTCCTTCTTGTTTGGCAATCAGATCCTCGAGCGGCTGGCCATAAAGCAACCATCCGGAGTCGTAAACGGCATCCTTGGCGCCTACGTTCGTATACGAAAACGTCATTTTATACGCCTTACCACCGTTTTTCAGAATTCCCTTGCCGATCCCTCCCGCGCTGTTTGAGTAAGAACCGTGAGCCTGGCTATTCGGCACCGTGGCGGGGTTAACAACTTCGATTTGCTCAAGAGCTGTGCGAGCAGGAATTTTCTTACTGCCATCCGGTGTTTCAAGCGCCAAAACCCCGGTAGCAACCGGGGTTTTACTTGTTGACCGTATCGTCGTGCTCGTATTGAGGACTGCAAGTTGTATTTGCTTCGTTTGCTGTCGCGGCAAACTATTCTCAGGCTGGCTTGCGGCAAACAACTTGGAGGTCACCCCCAACGCTATTATGAGGATGAACGCAATAATAACGTCAAGACCGAAGTTAGCATCCCTGTGAAGCCTAATCCGATAGGTCATTATTATTTTAGTCCTTGTGTTCTTATGTCCTGTTCTTGCTGCCGTTTACACCATTGGTTTAAGCATGCCTTAGCTTTCGGTGCTATCATCGCCTTCCGGCTTAATAGCGACTTTTGTTCTTAGAAAAACGATTATCGCTATTGCTACAATAACCGGAATGGCATAAATCAGAATTGACATCGAGCTACCGCCGGATCCTTCTTTTTCAATTTTCTGGCTCTGCTTTGCGTCTTTGCTGGTATCCCGGTCCATGATTGCAGCAACCGACGAATTCGCGGCAATATAAATGGCGCCTTTGGGGCCCACCGATGTCAAGCCGCCGGTTTTGATGCGCCACCTCAAAACGCCTGTTCCAGATATGCAAGTAAGATGGCCGTCAGTTGAGCTTATATAGATATCATCGGAACCGTCTATAATAGGTGCGCCCTGAAAGTCGTCATCATCGATAACGGCTTTCCAACTAGCTTTATCATCTTTGCCAACGCCGTACACAAATCCGTCGCCCATCGTCAGGCTCCGGTCATCGGTATAATTTATAGTAGTTCCGGCTACGACAACCATGCCATTGGATTCAACCGCAGGCATGCATAGTTTCTTTGACTGGGTTAGATAACGCCATTTTTGTTTGCCGTCCGGCGCAATAGCATACACATATTCGTTCTGAACATGCCCGTTGTCAGCTATGGTCATGTAGCCGCCGTCGCGATTCATGGCAAAGATTATGTTTTTCTCGTTCCCGACAATCGGTGATGTAGGTACAACGTTGCCCTTTTCCGGTATCGCAAATTTCCACTTCAGCTTACCGCTAGGATCAACCGCATATAGATTCAAATCTTTAGCGGTAAAGTAAACCGTCCCATCGTTTGCGATTGCCGGCGAGCTGCTAATTTGGCCTCCCGCAGCAAATCGCCACTTCGGTTTACCATCGCTACCAACCGCATACAGCGTCATGCCTTTAAGCGTTCCCGCATAGACGGTGCCGTCTTTACCGAGCATGACTCCGCCCGATGATTCTCCATTTAGGTTAACCTGCCATTTTGCCGAGCCATCGGCTTTGTTCAATGCGACAAGGACGGTGCCGATGACCGCATAGACGGTGCCGTCTTTACCTATAGCAATAGGCCCTGTGACCTTGCCATTTACCTTAGATACCCAGATAACCTTGTTGCCTTCGCTACTAAACGCGAAGACGCCAGAATGGCCCATGCCGGTTTGTGCTTGCGACGAGGTCGTTGTAGATGAGTTCTGCGCAGGGGTTACATTAACGCCAACGTATACGTTCTTATCTTCTCCTACCGCAAGCGGTGTGGTCGGTTTTCCAGTTTGTCCGAATGGAACAAACCATGAAACATCCGGGTTCTCAGGCCCCATAAATGCAGTGCGACCTGTATGCTGTGGATCGTGCTGGTAGACAAGCCATGTATCATGAATCGGTTTAGGTTTAGGTTTAGGTTTTGCATCTTTGGCACTCTTTGTTTTTGCATCCTTAGCAGCCTTAGTTGTGGCAGCCTCCGTCTCGGATTTTGCTGCCTTGGCTGCGGGCGCCTTCGTCTTTGTTTTCGCTGCTTTGGTTTCTGCTGTGGCTGTGGCTTCTCCCTTTGCCATCGCTATTGCAGGCATTGTAAGAGCCAGGGTTATAAGAAGGATAGGAATGAGTGTCGTCCATCTGACTAGCTTCGAGTCTTGATTAGCTAAGAACATATTTCTACAACCAACCCCTTAATGCGTAGTAATGCTGCCTTTGAGCAGCATATACATAAGATTGTAACTAACTACCAGATAATAATAACATATATTCCCCCACATGCTATCACTAAGTTGTCTACGTTTTCGCTGCGTACCCGGTTTGCACCACCGGTTCTTTAGGTAGGCGATAATTGGTGTTGAGTATTATGAAAATAGCAGACGATCTGATAGCAGCTTGGGGAGCTGGCAAAGCGGATTATTCGGTTGCGCCGTATGAGTAGATATCATGCAACGGTTTTATGAGACCTGTTGTATACCTTGATGCGCTGCGCTAGCTTGCTATCGTGGAATTTCTTCGCGTAGTCGACAATGTGTATCCCGCCTGCCATAGGGTCCGGCATAGCAAAATACATACCAAAGAGGTATTTCATTAGGCTCTTTAGGTTTGCTTCGATTCTGACCATAATTCCTTGTACGTTTTGTGCTTCAACTAATACTGCGACGACTAGATATAGAGCTTCCTAGCTATAGGCTCCCGGTTTACCAATAAGATATATTCGGGGTGTATCGCTGTTTTCCTTCTATAAAAGAGAAAGTTTAGCTAAAAAGCTAAACTTTCTGAGCCTCCGACCGGAATCGAACCGGTAACCTCTCGATTACAAGTCGAGTGCTCTGCCAGGTTGAGCCACGGAGGCAAATCTCTAATTCATACCAATTCAAGGTGCTGTGGAGGGGGAAGGATTCGAACCTTCGAAGGCTCCGCCAACGGATTTACAGTCCGTCCCCTTTGGCCGCTCGGGAACCCCTCCTCATAAAAGAAAGCTGTGTCATGGTTACCGGCACAGCTTAGCATCCCGCACAGCAAAAAGAATTATAACATACGATTCTGCAAATGACTATATGTAAAATACAGGTTATGGCCAGGATGATTAGAGGATTAGCCGCTTATACGATATCACGGGAACTTCGGTTGCAGGTGTACTTGAATGACTGTTATTAAGGCGTTCTTCCAGAAGAACTAGGTTGAGCGTGTCTTCGCGATTATACCAGAGCAGGCGCTCTAGCGCATCGGTGTCGCGGTGCCTACGATACCTTCGCCATAGAATACGCGGGTCGTCTTCCCCTTTGCCGAAAATATCGCGTGAGATACCGAGCGCTTTTTCAACGGCTTTGAGGCCGCCTTTGAGATTGTTGTGCCAGCAATCGTACATGAGATCGCGCGATTCGTGGGATTTGCGCAAGTTAACACCCAAATGCTGGTGGATGACGGGCAAATCAAAGCGATTGCCGTTGTAGGTGTAGATTCGCTCGACGTGCCGCAGGTGATGCATCAGCTCATCGGGCGCAATGGCGCCGCCTACCATCTGTATAAGCTCCCCGGTATCGGCAATGTAGAGGCCTATGACCGTTAATTTGTTCGAGAACGAGGTTTCTATATCAAGGTAAGCTCTCATGACACTCCTTTGGGTGAAAACATAACAATTCTATCGCATTACCGCATGAACCGGCTAGTCCTGGAGCATAGCTAAATCGGGTAATATAATAAAAGCAGATAGGAGGCATCATGGCTGATTACTATATTGGAACGTGCAGCTTTACCGATAAGGGGTTTGACGGGACCTTCTACCCGGCCGGAATACAGCCGAGATGAACTCAATGAATGGGTGCCAAAAATAATACGCCTGGTAGATGCGACCGATCGCATTTACCTTATGTTTAATAACTGCATGAATACGTACCCGGTACAAAACGCGCGTGACATTGCAGATACGTTAGGCGCCCTGCAAGAAAATCACCGCGTTGAGCTTATCAGCCAACCGCAACTTGAGTTTTAAAGCAAACGTCGAATGTAACAGCACAAGCTAAATTTTTACATAAAGTCGGGTTTTATAACGAGCGTCAAGAACAAAAACTAAAGTCTAGCTTGCCGGAAGCTAGGGTCGCGTTCTAAAGCCAAAGCCTAGCTTACTGAAAAGCCAGGCTTTTATTTGCTACAGGCTGTATTTGCTTAAACACACGCAAAACGGGCTATTTTGTGATGACGATGAGGCGAAGGGCCGCCTTATAAATCAGCCACAATATAACGATGGAGATAAGCGAGGAAAACTCGATTACCATCGTGCCCGAGGTTACATCCCCGACAATACCCTTGAATATGTTAACCACCGGATCAGTAAAATTAAAAATCAGCGTTACAAAAGCGTTATGCGAATTCGCGCCGATCAGCTTAAATGCAAACCGTAAAAGCGTTACTGCTACAAGAATCCAGAAGATATAGTCGACGACAAGAAATGCTTTATTGCTTCGTGTTTCAAGAGGCTGCGTGTATGCAGGGGCGGTTGCTTGGGCTTGTGGTGTGCTTGGGTCAAGGGCCGGATTGCTGATAGGCACCGGGGTCCCGACACTTGGCTGGTTATCTATTCTTTCCATATGCGCCTCCTTTGCCGTGTGGGGACAGCGAGCTATCCCGACCCTATTATACGCCAGCTTAATGGGAATGCATATAAAATTTTTATATGCATTAAATGGTGTCTGCCCTGGCCTTATGCAATTTTATATCTCTCACACATTAAACATTTGCGAGTAAGGAAAAGGAATATAAAAGATATACGGGGGCAGAGGTGTAGCGCGTGCTGGGCTTTAATATTATCGATGTATTCATTGTTAGCTTCATGGTAGCATGGGCGCTCTACGGCTATAGAAGAGGATTCGTTATTACGTCCACCGATCTGTTCTCGTTTCTGGGATCTATATATCTTGCAGCAAAAGCGTATCCGCAGCTTAGCTTATATATTAATCATACGGTTGGAACTTCAAGAGGGTTCGCGAGCCTGGTTTCGTTTCTGGCTTTGTTCGTCATCTTTCACCTCGTACTCGGCCTAATTGTCATTCGGGTATATCCCGCGCTGTATCGCTTCGTGCGGCAGCGACGCTTAATCGGCGCCGATCGGATGCTTGGCGTTATGCCGGCATTGATTGGCGGTTTTGTTTGGCTCTCGCTGCTGCTTGGGTTGCTCAGCTGGTTTCCGCTAAGCGGCCCTATAAAGCTTAGTATTGACCAATCCCGTATCGGCGCCCCTATTGTCGAGCAGGTGGCAATAGCCGAGCCGGTTATAGAGCAGATCGCGGGACAAGCAATTAACGACACGATCGCGTTTTTTGCGCCTGAGCATGGCAGCGGTCGCAATAGGGCGCGGCCGAACATTCCTGCGGAAGCTAACGATGCATCCGATCCGCTCGCTGAAGCCACAATGCTGAGACTCATCAACAACGAGCGGGGAAACCGGGGGCTCTTGCCGCTGGCGCCCGATATGCGGTTGCGCGAGGTTGCGCGGACTCACAGCTTGGATATGGTTAAGAACAACTACTTTAACCATTTCTCGCCGACGACCGGCTCACCAAGCGAGCGCCTGGAGAGAGCGGGGGTCTACTACCTGGCTTTCGGCGAGAACATCGCGTATTCGCAGGATATCATGCTTGCTCACTACAGTCTCATGAGAAGCCAGGGTCACCGGGAAAACATCTTAAGCCCGGCTTTTGGAAAAGTTGGGATAGGCGTCATTAACGTAGAGCCATACGGCTACATGATTACACAGGACTTTATTAATTAGCGTGAAGATGCCACCGAGACCGATTAGATTGGGTAAGAGGCTATTATGTCTTGCACACGATGCTATCTTAAAGTGACTCGGAAGAGGCGGCCTTATACTTATGCGGTATGGCCGTGGTCGTGGTGCTCTTCTTTAAAGAAGAGCGTGTCAAACCCCGCCATTTGAAAGAGGCGCTTCAGAGATGGGCGGGCATTTATAACCGTTACTTCCCCGTCAACCGTCCGGCTCAGTTTGAGTAGTAAGCCGAACGCCGAGCTATCGGAGTAATCAACGTCAACGTAATCGAAGACGATGTCCATGATGTCCTCATTGACTGCCAGGGGATAGATCGCTTGCTTTAAAATCCCTACCGTATGGAAATCCAACGCGCCGATCGGCCTGATAACAAGCTTGTGGTCATCCTCTACTTCAACTGTGAAAGAAAATTGGCTCATACGCTCACCTACTCATATCGAATCTTGGACATTTACCGTAAATCACCGTATATCAAACCGCAAAAAGACAAGAGCAAGTCGCTCTGCCCTAGATTTAGATAGTATTGCTTGGTTAAAGAGTACCCAAAAATGTGTGGAGCTAAGCATGAAATTTTCCAAATACTTTTGACCCAGGCCTAAAGATGTTGCGGATTGTAGATTTTTAGCCAATTGCCAGCGAGATTGCGCTTTAGAATAGTAAAGAAAAACGGTGGGGAAACCGTATCCCTGAGCTGGGATTATACTGGTATTTACTCCCCTATTTTGCCTTATATTTGTATAAAATAGGCATTTTATACTACCTTCCACTGGCGCAAATCAATCTCGATTCAGGTTTTGTTAGCAAGTGTTAGCATAAGGTAGTGAAAAGTTACCCTTGAAGTATGCTTGCAAGCATGCAGGCGACGTTTAAAAGACAGATGTCACTTCTATAACTGCAAAAATCTCTGAATGTGGACTTTTCCCAAGCTTTAAATATGGTGTCCTAAATCTGTCATCAAGGCGAACTCTCTCGCCTTGCGTAGTATTTACTGCTTCGATATCCAGAAGTCGAAACCCCATACCTTCTTCTAGCAGGTTATCATCTTCGCTATAGCAAATAACCTCTAACTCGGGATCTAGTTTGCTCAGTTCTTGCTGAAGCTCTCGTACCTTCATAATTCCTCCAGTTAAGCCAGTTTCTACTTGCTTATACTACATTATATTCTTTAGCCACCATCTTTGGTAGTATGTCAGTAGTACCGTTGCTCTTGTCTAAATAGCTTGGATACAGAGCATCCACTTTGATAGGGGGAAGATAGCTAGTGGAGCCACCCAGTGCAGTGAACAAACCGAACCGGACTAGCAAGAAAAGTCATACAGAAACAAGCAAGCCTTATGGTGAATGTATGTCCCCTGATCCCTCTTTTTCAAAAACTTTTCTAGCTGGATTATTCGTATGGGGGATTATTTTATCCGGTGCAGTTTTTCTTGGCTTTATTTATGGCACAATTGGTAGCGTCCTTAGCTCAAACTCATTATCTTCCAATTTATGCTTGATAGCACTTATAGCGCTGTACGTTTTTGCTTGCTTACATATGATTGGCTGGATAGCTAAACGGCTTGCATGCAACCAAAGAGTAAGCTTTTTAGGAGCCAATTACTTAATGGTCGGATGGCAAATTGTATGGAGAGGATTCCTGGTTTATTTCGCTGGAGGTTTTATCCTGAGTATTGTCTATAACGTACTGAATGGGACCGGTTCTAATTCAGACATCCCTAATTTTGTTTTTGCAATTACGGGAATTGTGCTTGGTATATATGCGTTAGGCTGGTCTGTTGAGCATATTAGTGTGAAACTCCGATTAGACAATAGAGTACGACGGCAAAACTATGGTACAACTCAAAGCGGTCGTTCGGTAGGGAATACCAGCGGTTCTGAAATCATAGCGCCAGAGTTACTGCATGATTGCAGCGAAGCTCAAGGGGATAGTATGGAAGATACGTTGGCACAGCGAAATACAAGTAGAAATGTGAAGCACGTATGGTTGATCCCCGCTATTGCTTGTCTTTTACTGCTGGCAGCTTGGCAACTTAGATGGGATAAAGGACCAACACAAACGTTCAATAACGGAGAATTAAAGATCGTACATATGCACGACCGCTGGTCAGGACAGGCATGGGTTGCAATCTACGGCGTCGATGACGGAAAGTTTTATAGCGGAGAGATGGAGCCCGTCGTTTCTGAGGCTGATATGGCAATAAGGAAAAAGCAGATACTGGCTAGACCAAAAGAAGCTAAGAAAATGGCTGAGCTGAAGCAAAAGCTTTCACTTCCAGCCTTGTATGGTGGTGGTGAAGAAGCTGAATGGAAAATACAAGACCAAGAAGAGCTTGCTGCAACCAAAGCAAAGTCTGAACTTAAGAGCCTCGCTCGGCGGCAGCGAACTATAGCTACAAGAGTATGGACCGGCCTAGTAGCCCTATCTGTGTTATTGACTGGCTTCCTGTTTTGGCGGCAACAACTTCATTCGAAATAGAAAGGTCCGGCTCAACGCCGGACCCAAAGTTCAAGCAACAAGCACTGTCTGTAGCTTAAATCACTCGTAGAGTATCAATAGCCTCTCGCCGTATGAGCTCTCGAGCATCAATACTGCCACCTGGCCGATATTGCGCTGCTATGCAGACGGCAATGACCTTAAAGTCGCACTCCGGCAAGATCGTGATGTCCTCGATATTGCCATCAGCAGACCGAAGAATATAGCAGCCACTGTGAGGCTCAAAATGGCGAATGACTACAGCGCCCTGCAATCCGTCAACACGAACATTGTCAGTTACCTCTGCTAGAATAATGTCGTCTACTTCTGGCTTTATGCCCCTCTTGAAAAAGAGCTTGCTTCCATCGGCTATCTCGGTCCACGCTTGACCATAGTAGCGATCAGCAATCACAGCACCCGTCAGTGGATCGTCCTTACTCACGGTGAACATGTAGTCTATGTCCTCAAGTGCCAGTTTCTTCGTGACCAGTTCAAGGTCCCCGTCAGTTCCTTCGATACTGCTAAAATCCACTATTACCTCTACCATCCTATCCCCCTCATTTGTTGAGGATACCTGCTATAATGGCAATAGGCAGGTATCCTATTCCTGCTAACTGAGCAGGTAGCCAACCGCAAAACTAGTCTACCTGCTCTTGCTTTTCTTGCGCCGCCTGTCTTACCGTTGCTTTGTTGCCGAACGAGACGTGCCATAGAGTAATAACCTTCACCTCCTTAACCCAAGGTCTTGAATGGCTGGATTAGTAAAAGTCTAGTCTAATCGGTTGAGTAAGTACAGCTATCTGTGCAATAACTAGGCCGTTTACCAGCATTAATGTTAACTGGTTAGTAACCGGTTGACACGTAGAAAATCTAATGTATCGCTCAGCATAGCCCATATTTATGCAAGGCTGTAAGGTTACGACAGATTCTTATGTCTCATGAAGCCGACGTCTCCGAAGCATAGCTATCAGAACAGGGAAGGCATGTGATTGGGCAGGTTTTAAGGTTGACTGTGGATATATCCGAGCTCATTTTTAAGCCTTTTGATTTCAGCCTCACGCTCTTTGTTAGTAAGTAAGGACACGCTAGCGGGCCTGTTCGGCTCAATACGTTCTTGCCTCTTTACTTCTCGCCAACCGAAGCAACACTTCAAGACAAACATTGCAGCCCTTACTGTTTTGCTATCATAGAGTAGCTTTGTTTCTATGTACTCCTCAATGATCTGCCTCGCGCGCGTATAAGTGTCACGAAACTCTTCGTCTTTGCTGTAACGCCGTAAAGTCTCTCGTGAGATTCCGAGGTGGCAGCACATGCCTTCTATGCTAGGATGCTGTAGCCATGTCACACTCATAAACTGCGTGCCGGCATTGGTTATTACCGGCTGTTCTTTACAGATGGGCTTTCCGTTAGCGTCTATGCCATCGATATATTTTTCAAAAGCCGGCCGTGTGATTCTAATGCTATCAAAATAGTGCTGAACAGCGGTTGCAAACTGCTCGTGATTTTCGAACTTACGCGGCCTGCCTATTTTGGCCATGATGTCTACCCTCTCTCACTGATTCGTATCCTTTTGAATATAAGGGTTTGGAATTTCTGCTCCTTTTATGGACTCAAGAAATTCCCTGCTTTTATCGGCTCTAAAAAATATAAGGCTCGTGCTTCTGAACTTAGTAAGTTGCATTATTCGCCCGCTTTTTACGGTCTTGCATCTTCTATTCGTTTCTTCAGACTGCGAGCCCTTAGTATTGCCTTGCCACGTTTGAGCGCTGTCTTAAACTCTTCTGGCGTCAAGAAGAGTGTTGCTTTAGATATCTTGACCTCGATGAACCTGCTACTCTTCACCGAAATAACCCTCTTTCACAAGCAATTCATCTACGCAGGCGGTGCACACTCGACCAGCTCTGACTGTGAAGAGATCTTCGGCCCACTTTCTACAGCGCTCACAGGCACCGGGGACCTTATCATCGACCGCGCGAATGAGCTCAAATAGTTCCTCTCTATGCGCCTTGATCGATTCAATGAGGTGCGCCGACGCTTGGTTTGAGAGCGAGAGCTTGCCGTTTATAATCCACGGATCAAGTCGAAGCGCGTGAAGTTCAGCATAAAGATCGAGCGCATTAGAAATCGTATTCACAGCGGCCCTCCTCGGTTATCACCGGATCAGTGGTCAGTTGTTCCCCGGCGTCCTTATCCTTATATATGGGGGACACTGGGACGGTGGGCTCGTACACATCAGCTTGCCCATCCTTGGCCCCCGTTGGCCTGAGCTTACCTTCTTGCTTGAGCGCAGTGATTTTATTCTTAACGGTCTTTAATGGAACGAGATACTCATCAGCTACCTGCTTTGCGGTTGCACTTCCAAGCTCGGCAAACGCCATAAATACTTGGTCCTTAGTTGAGAGTGCATCGGAGAAATCGATGTCAGGGTCAACGCGTTCAATACTATAAGCATGCCCGAACGTGGCTTTCAGGCAGATTGTCTCTCTAAGAGGCCCAAAGTTGCTCTTCTTGTGATGGAGTGCAAGCTTCATCTCGTTGTCCGCGGTCACCGTATCGAGCATGCGCTGCAGTTGCCAGATATTACGGCTCATGTTTTGCTTGTAGACGCTGCCAAATGCTGTTTTATCTTTGTACTTATCGGCACTTGCCTTGCTCTGGTGATCGAGAATAATTGTCGTTCCAAGTCGCCTAAGGTTACGGAAGAGTCCAGTTACATCTCTTGCACTCTCTGGATCGCCAGCAACTGCGGCGCCAAACGAATCGATGATTGTAAGCTTAATGTCGTGCTCAGCAATTAACACAACCAATTCGTCGATAATAGCGCCTATATCCTTGACTGCTTTATCCTGGCTTACCGGTGAGAAGTAGAAGAGCCCTTCCGGTGGCCTCTCAAGGCCTAGACCGCGAGCAACTTTGAAGGCACGCCGAGCCTGCTCAGCCTCATCAAGCTCAAAATCCACGTAGAGCACGTTACCTTTCTTAGTTGACTTATCTAAGAATTCCTTGCCTTCAGCAACGCAACTGCCAAGACAAAGAATAAGGTAGCTCTTGCCCTGGCCACCATCACCGTAAAACATTGTGGGGTAGTTCTCAGGAACGAAATCTTCCACGATGAATTCCATTGGAGCTGGCTCATCGATATCCCTTAGACGCCGAATACTAAGTGTCCCTGAGTCCCTATTACTATATAGGGATGGGACTGGGGACACCTTATTGATATCCAATTCGACCGTATGTTTCACGATGGCCTTTAGGCTTGCATCAGTGCCGCCGGCGTTAATGTAATCGGTAACGTCCTTACCTGTTGGTACATCTACGATTCTGATGCTCTTGGTTGCACCACTAAGTTTGCGAGCTACATCGAGGCCATGCAACCTACCAGGTTCGTCTTGATCGGGAATTATGGCTATATGTGCACCATGAAAGTACTGCGCAAAGCTTTCGGGCCATTTGCCAGCGCCGAATGGATTGCATGTTGCGGTAATCCCAAGTCTTGATAGGGTGTCAGCATCCTTCTCACCCTCAACAATGCAAACGAACTTGTTTTGCTCGATTGCCTGAACAACTGCACTCAGGTTGTACGGAATTAGCTCGATCCCGTCTTTATTCCAGAGCCATCCGCCGTTACTGTCTGGCCGACGTAAAAGAAACGATTTCGGAACCTTACGAACGATCTGGTATCTTAGCTTGCCCTGTGCATCCTTATAGTCATATTCTGCAATGATCTCCGGCCCTACATGCACCCGGATATCTGGGTATAAGTCTGCTGCTGTAAGCCCTATCCTTGATAGCACGTCGTTAAAATCACAACCCGCATGGCATTTGATAGAAACTTTACCGTCTTGATTTTGCTTAACCTCAAGACTTGGGTTACGATCATTATGGGCTGGGCAGTGGCACATATAGCCTTTGCCGTTTTTCTTCTTCTGGCCTGGTACCGCAGCTAGTACTTTATCGATCGGTTTCATTGGTAGCCCTGCCTATCTCGAGAGTGTCGGTAGCGGTCGTAAGCCAAACTTTTGCGCACCCCACCGGAGATACGCTGTTTCGGCTAAAGCCAAAATTCCATGGTTTGCTTGCAGCTCGTTACCCATTGATATACAATCAGGACAACAGAAAGCCCATCGTTGGGTGTCATTTTGGGTCCGGTTTGCTGGGGAGCTACCGGCCCTTTCCTTTTCTAGCCAATCGTTCTCACGTTGCATGATTCCTCGCTCCCTTCGTTCCGTAGTAAAGCCGATAACTCATCCAGATCGAAGCGGACGGCCTTACCGATGCGATATGTTGGTAATCTGCCATCTGCTGCCATTCGATAAAGCACTTGTTCATTCATTGAGAGGATCTGTGCCGCATCCTTTACGGTGACTAATCTACTGTCTCTACTAAGCATTTGCTATTTACCTCCTACTTCGATGCCCGCAACCTCTTTAAATGCTTTAATTACTCTCTCGCTTGGCTTCTGTCGACCAAGAACGACACGGTTAATATAAGCCCGATGCACACCTGCAGCCCTGGCTATATCTGCCTGTTTGATATCTTTTAAGACGAGCTGCAACTTTAGTTGGGTTATCATGCAAGCCTCCTATTCACTTGTTGACCAATTCTTACGATAAAGTTACAATCTACTTGTAGATAATTGTACGATATCTGACAGGTTGGTACATTTTATGTCTGATTTACTAGAGAAGCTTAAGCAGAGTAGGCTAGTGGAGGCCAAAGAGAAGATTGATCGAACATATAAGCATCATGGTCTCGATGCGCACCATATTAATCGTGCTTTTGAATATGCTCTTAGATCGGTAAGACCAGACAACATAAAGAGGAAACTCCAGAACTCTTTAGGCGAGAGAGAGATTAAAACTATATATGAACTAGCGCAGAACGAAAAGAGGCTCGAGGAGTTTGGCCTTAGCATAACTCCCTTTGGAGATAAGGGCCAAGAACAATTCAGCGTTGATTTCGCGAGAGCAACAAGCGCCCAGGCTGCTTCGCTTATCGTCGCCGAGCAGTTATCTTATTCAGTACAATGTGAGAGGAAACGACTTTTTGGTGATTCCGAACCGCCGTTTAGCACACAAGAAGCAGCTATTACATGGATAAGGGAAACCGCAGCGAATGAGCCCGATCATAAGATCATTGAAGTCATCGCAAACTCCGACACAGCGAGAGCACTCTTTGGTTACAGCCCATCATTTACCAGCGATGAGTTTCACATAGGAGACCCAGTCACACTTAACAGTCCTGTTCTAATTAACGCCGTGGGTTTAAGAGGCTGCAAACAAAAGCTTATAGGCTTTCTTGATAAGCATGGTCACGAAGCTTATTTGCCAATAAGTCCACAAGGTATGTTGGCAATTTTAGCCGATGAGGCTGAATCCATTTCGAGTATCACCGGTTGGAAAAAAGAAGAGGCAGTTATGCACATACTTACCGGTGTTGTCCCGATCCTGCCACCAGTAACGGCTTCAGTCCACGAAACCGTATTTCTAACAGAGAGTAGCGGTCGTCCATACAAGTACCTGACGGTTAACTTCTTCGGTTTTGATCTTACAAGAGACGAATTGATTAGGCTTCATGCAATCTTGCGTGATCTTGCAGGTGTCAAATTCAACAAAGGCAAGGTTAACGAGCGGTATGAATTAGTTGAGTTTGTACGACAAGAGGCAGTTGTTGCCGATAACGCTGAAGTATTTTGGTCGACTCTTGCTGAACGATGGTCAAAGAGAAAGGGCAAAGATGTGGTTAAGCCTGAATCGTTTCAGCGGTCCTATATAAGGGCTTGTGATTCCCTTGGCGTTACACCAATCAGGTTTAGGCGAACGAAGTCAAAATAAGTAAAGAAGTCAGGAGGTCAAACATGGCTAGGGGCAGCATTCGAAAGCGCGGCGATAACTACTATGTTATCTACCGAATACCGGTGGAAACCGAAGAAGGCATAGAATACAAGCAACGGTGGAAGCGGATCGGCCCTAAGAAGCGTGACGCTGAGCGCTATCTGGAAGAGGTTCTGCCTCAGGTCACTAACGGCACCTACCAGGATCTGCCCGACATTACGCTGAAAGAGTTTGCCGTGACCTTCCTCGAGGCACACGCCACCAGAGTACGCGCAAACACCCTGCGCAAGTACAAAACCCACTTAAACCATAAGATACTGCCCTTCTTTACAGGAAAAATACTTAAGAGCATCAAACCTCTTGATGTAGAGAAATTTCTTACGAGCCTCATGAACGAGGGTATGAGCCCTAACAATGCCAAGAAGTACTTGATGACCCTCAAGATGGTTCTCAAGCGTGCATGTGAACTCGGCTATCTCGTTAAATCACCCGCAGAGTATATCAAACCACCACGCACTACGAAGGTCGAAATGCAGTACCTCTCGCCTGCTGAGATGCAATCACTTATCGCTAATACTAAGGCTAAATATCGGGCACTTGTGATGCTCGCTTGCTATACTGGTTTGCGCCAAGCCGAAGCCTTCTACCTGCAGTGGGGTGATATAGATTTTGCCAATGGCTACATCCACGTGCGGCCCAATAAGCTGCGTGAGGTCAAATCGGCCGCTGCAGTGCGCAAGGTACCGATGATCCCAGAGCTTGCCGAAGCGTTAGAGCAACACCGACTGCGCCAAGCAGTGATGGTGAACGAAAACCCGCACGATCTCGTCTTCTGCGGCACAAAAGGTAATGCCTGGAACCCCTGGAATATCGAAGTCCGTGTATTCCGGCCGGCGTTGGCACTCGCAGGGCTCAAGCGCGTTCGCTGGCACGATTTGAGGCATTCCTATGCAACTGCACTCCTCTCAAGTGGTGAGTCTTTACGCTACGTCTCACGCCTTCTAGGCCACGCTGATGCGTCGATTACTCTTCGGGTCTACTCACATGTGCTGCCCGAGACCGAGGCTGATGCACACGAGCGACACCGCATGATCTTTGCTGCCCTGGATGTCTGTAGCCCGGTTCTACAATAAGAGCTGACGCGGGGCAGAACGAGCTCCCTTAAGGGGTACTCGAACAGTCTTGTTAGCAAAATGTTAGCAAATAGGCAAAAACCACCGGATATTTGCCCGGTGGTTTTTATATTCCTGCACTACATCGGCCTAGTATCAAGAGTAGATAAAGAAAAACGGTGGGGAAACCGTAACTCCCATTCTGTTCTATCCTGTCATCTATCTCACCGCGCTTGAGGCGCGGGGCCGCGAACGCGGCTGCCTCTACCCGGGACCGGCGCACTATTAATGCACCACCCTATTTGAGTTGCACCCGACCGGAGTTTACCGCGTTTCACCCGCCCAACAATTATGTTAAACGGCTCGTCTCTGTGGCACTTGTCGTCAGCCCTTGCAGAGCTGCCCTCTTTTTCAAGAGGCGGTCTATTACGCGCCGTGAAAACACGCCGCGTGGGTGTAGGATGTTTCCTCTAGCCTTTCGGCCAGCGACAGGTCGTTTCCCCACCTTTGATCTTCAGTAATACTGAAATATTTTACCACAAAGCGCGTATTTTTGCCTGCTCACACGCCCGTTAACAAAAACGGTTGCAGTATAGAACCGCTGAAAAGAAGAAGGGCCCACAGTGGGGCCCCTCTTGGTGTCAATCCGTTCTGTTGTTGGCTATGATTACGCGCTTCAAGCGCAGTACCATCTATATAGGGTGAATTCAGTAAACTTTACACCATTTTTGAGAGCTCGCGATCGAGCCTGCGCAAGCATTCTTCAACCGCGATTCTCTGCGGACCTGGTTTTACCTGGTCCAGGGCATGCTTGAGGTACGGTTCGGCATCCAAACCCCGCCCACACTCTAAGAAAGCAATACCAAGCGCATATTCGGCATTTGGATGTGCCAAACGACTATGCGTATCCTTAAAGTATGAGAGCGCTTCCGTCAGATGCTCGCGGATGAGCTTTCTTGCAACCTGTAGGTGCGGATATTCAAGCGCTAGGCGCAAGGCCTGGTCGACTTTGCCGATATCACGATAGGTTGCAATCGCCGCTTGAACAGGCTCGTCCGGATGATATTTCTGTGCCTGGTACCAGCTGATGACCTCATCCGCTGTGGTATT